>JAEUOE010000176.1 GCA_016790885.1 Dechloromonas sp.
GCCTTGAAGGTCAATTCAGCCAGACGGGCTGCCAGTTTATCGGCGGCTGGACGGATCAGCGATGAATGGAATGGGGCCGACACCGGCAGGGCCTTCGCCATCTTCGCGCCACGCGCCTTGCAGGCTTCCATGGCACGCTCAACGGCTGCCTTGTGGCCGGCGATGACAGTTTGTCCATTGGCATTGAAATTGACCGGTTCGACAATCTCGCCCTGCGCCGCTTCGGCACAGGCGGCCGCGATACCAGCATTGTCGAGGCCCAGCACGGCTGCCATCGCACCCGTGCCAAGTGGTACTGCTTCCTGCATGGCGGCAGCGCGCAGACGAACCAATGGCACGGCATCCTTGAACTCGATAACGCCGGCAGCAACCAGTGCCGAATATTCCCCAAGACTGTGACCCGCAACAACGGCCGGCATCTTGCCACCTTTCTCGCACCACAAACGCCAGGCGGCGATACCGGCAGTCAGCATGACCGGCTGGGTATTCACGGTCTGGGTCAGTGCTTCGGACGGGCCTTCGGCAACCATCTGCCACAGATCATCACCCAAGGCACTGGAGGCTTCATCAAAAGTGGCACGAACTACGGCCGCATCGCCATAGGCTGCCATCATGCCAACGCTCTGCGAGCCCTGGCCGGGAAATACGAAAGCAAAAGACATTGTCCAGTCTCCTGATATCAGAATTCGAAAAGGGCCGCGCCCCAGGTGAAGCCACCGCCAACCCCCTCGACCAGAACCTTCTGGCCACGCTGGATACGCCCATCGCGCACCGCCTCGTCAAGGGCCAGGGGAACGGAGGCAGCAGAGGTATTGCCATGGCGATCAACAGTGACGATAACCTTCTCACGGTTGATGCCGAGTTTCTTGCCGGTCGCCTCAATGATGCGGATATTGGCTTGGTGCGGAATCAGCCAATCGACATCGACAGTCTGCATACCTGCACTAGCGCACACCTCTTCGGCGATCTCGGCCAATACGCGAACGGCGAACTTGAAGACCGCCTGACCATCCATGCGCAGGAAGGGATCCCCCGTAACCTGGCCGTTACAGACCTGCCCCGGAACATTGAGGATACCGAACTGGCTGCCATCCGCGTGCATGGCAGTAGCCAGTACGCCGGGTTTTTCCGAAGCCTCCAGCACTACAGCACCAGCACCGTCGCCGAACAAAACACAGGTGCCCCGGTCATTCCAGTCAAGAATGCGGGAAAACACTTCAGCACCAACGACCAAGGCCTTTTTGTGACTGCCGGAACGAATGAATTTTTCGGCGATCCCGAGAGCGTAGGTAAAACCACTGCAAACAGCCTGAATATCGAAGGCTGCCGCTCCCTTGTTGCCCAGTTTCCCCTGAATCAGGCAAGCTGTGCTCGGAAAGATGAAATCCGGGGTCGACGTGGCCACGATGATCAGATCGATGTCTTCAGCCGCAACACCAGCCATTTCCAAGGCACGCTGTGCAGCAACCAACCCAAGTTCACTCGACGTCGCACCAGGTTCAGCAAGGTAGCGACTGCGAATCCCTGTCCGCGTGACGATCCATTCGTCATTGGTGTCGATGCCCCGAGCCGCCAAATCGTCGTTGCTAACTGGCTTCCCCGGCAGATAACTGCCAGTACCGATCAGGCGTGCATACATGTCAGACACTCTCCACAGCAACTGCGACCGGCATCATTTCAGCGATCCGGCTGGAAATACGCTCCAGGACGCGGTTTTCGGCCGCATCGCAGGCGCGTGAAATAGCATTGCCAAAGGCAAGAATATCGGCTGAGCCATGACTCTTGACCGATATACCCTTCAGGCCAAGCAAAATCGCCCCGTTATAGCGACGGTGGTCGAAGCGACGCTTGAAATTATTGAGCACCGAGATGGCGATCAGAGCAGCCAATTTTGTCAACCAATTGCGCTTGAACTCTTCACGCAATGAAGAAGCCAGCATCTGGGCCAGCCCCTCGGATGTTTTCAGCGCTACATTACCGACAAAGCCATCACAAACGACAACATCAGCATCGCCTTTGTAGATACCGTCACCTTCGACGTTACCCACAAAGTTAAGGCCGGATGCACGCAACAACTCCGCCGCAGCCTTGACTACTTCGTTGCCCTTGATCTCCTCTTCGCCAATATTGAGAAGACCGACAGTCGGCTGATCCTTGTGCTCCATCGCGGCAACCAGCATGGCGCCCATGATACCGAACTGCAACAGGTGCTCCGGACCACAATCGACGTTGGCCCCCAGATCAAGCATATGGGTATGGCCGTTGACCGTTGGCAATGGCGCACAGATGGCAGGCCGGTCGATGCCGGGCAGCATCTTGAGAACGAAACGGGAAATAGCCATCAAGGCCCCGGTGTTGCCGGCCGAGACAATTGCATCAGCGTCGCCGGATTTCACCTGGTTGATGGCGACCCGCATCGACGAGTCTTTTTTGTTGCGCAAGGCCAACGCTGGCGACTCGTCCATGCCAACAACCTCTGAGGCATGAACAATGCGGATACGGGAATCATTGGCATGGCTGCCGAGCAATGGGCGCAACCTGTCCTCCTGACCTACCAGGATGAGGTTTACAGACTCATGCTCCGCAAGAAATTGAATGGCCGCCGGCACCGTCACTGACGGACCGTGGTCACCCCCCATGCAATCGATGGCAATGCGGGTTGTCATATAGGCAAAAGAAAAGGCAGGCGGTTCTTAAAGAACCGCCTGCCTTTCATTGAACGATTACTCGCCCTTGGCCTTCAGGACTTTCTTGCCGCGGTAGAAACCGGTCGGGGAAATGTGGTGACGCAGGTGGACCTCGCCCGTGGTCGACTCGACAGCCAGCGGCGGGTTGGTCAGAAAATCGTGAGCGCGATGCATGCCACGCTTGGACGGGGACTTCTTGTTCTGTTGAACGGCCATGTTGTAACTCCAAAAAAATCAGTTCGGCTTGCCTTTAAGCCCGGATAACGCAACAAACGGATTAATCCGCTCGCCTGCATCGGCCGCACCAGGCAAACCACATTTTTCGTGCCGCGGCGCCACTGGGAGGGACAGGAGGATTTCGTCCTCCACAAATTCGGCCACATCCAGCTCTTTCGCCACCGGCAGGAAATCCCGGGTGTCGTCTTCCAGCTCATCTTGCGATAGCTCGACACCTTCAGGAACAAGTTCCAGCAAGTTGTCGACATCGAGATCGTAAGGCACGGCCTTCAGGCAACGCTGGCAGGCCAACGGGAGAACCCCCGTCACCACCAACTGCAGAAGATGCTCTCCCCGGCTGCCTTTGAAACCTTCGATACGGAAAGAAACTTCCCCTTCCACTGCGGCCAGTAAATCATGCAGGCGCTCAAAGGCAGATACAGGCAGAGTTCCCTCGAGAACACGCCCATCCTTGGCAAACCGGAATGCGTCCGTAATCCTTTTCAATCTAGAACTGTTCCGACTTAAACGCAGGATGATATTATTTTTGGCTTTCCAAGTCAAAACAAAGTGCCGCCTCAACTAATTGATGCAACGCTTTGTTGTATTGAGTCTTTCATGTCACAAAAACTAATACTGGCATCGACGTCGCCTTACCGCCGAGAATTGCTGAACCGCCTGGGTCTGGCGTTTGATGTGGCCAATCCGCAAACCGACGAGACCCCGCTACCCGGCGAAACACCCGAA
>JAEUOE010000251.1 GCA_016790885.1 Dechloromonas sp.
GGCCGGCAAGACCTTCGTGCTGACTGGCACCTTGCCGACCCTGAAGCGCGACGAGGCGAAGGATCTGATCGAGGCGGCCGGCGGCAAGGTCTCCGGCTCGGTATCGAAAAAGACCGATTACGTGGTGGCTGGTGAGGAAGCCGGCTCGAAACTGGATAAAGCCATCGAACTCGGTGTCGCCGTGATCGATGAGGCAGCATTGAAAAAATTGCTCGAAAAGGGAGTCGAAGAATGAAAAAGGTTCGTAAAGCGGTCTTTCCCGTGGCCGGCATGGGCACCCGTTTCCTGCCGGCGACCAAGGCCAGCCCGAAGGAAATGCTCCCCATCGTGGACAAGCCATTGATCCAGTACGCTGTCGAAGAAGCGGTTGCCGCCGGCATCACCGACATGGTGTTCGTGACCGGCCGCTCCAAGCGGGCCATCGAGGATCATTTCGACAAGGCCTACGAGCTGGAAAGCGAACTGGAAGCGCGCGGCAAGAACGAGATGCTGGAATTCGTGCGCAACATGATTCCGAAGAACATCAACTGCATCTACATCCGCCAGGCCGAGGCGCTGGGGTTGGGGCATGCCGTGCTGTGCGCCAAGCCGGTGATCGGCGACGAGCCGTTCGCCGTGCTGCTCGCCGACGACCTGCTTGTCGGCACGCCGGCCGTGATGAAGCAGATGACCGATACCTACGACTACTACCGTTGCTCGGTGCTTGGCGTGCAGGATGTGCCGCGGGCCGATACCAAGAGCTACGGCATCGTCGATGCACGCAAGGTGGCCGAGCGGGTCGAGCAGGTCAATGCCATCGTCGAGAAGCCGAAGCCCGAGGATGCGCCTTCGACGCTGGCCGTGGTTGGCCGCTACATCCTGACGCCGCGCATCTTCCATCATCTGGAGAACATCAAGCCGGGTGCCGGCGGCGAGATTCAGCTGACCGACGGCATCGCCTCGCTACTCGGCGAAGAGCAGGTGCTGGCCTACCGTTACGACGGCATCCGCTACGATTGCGGTTCCAAGCTCGGCTACCTGCAGGCCACTGTCGATCTCGGTCGGCGCCATCCCGAGGTCGGCCCGGCATTCGACACCTATCTGAAAAATCTGGAGGCCTGAATGGATCTGCAAAAAGCCAAGGCAATGCTGGAAAGCGCCGATGTCATTCACGATGAAGGCGCGGTGCAGAAGGCGGTGGGTGAGGTGGCAGCGGCGATCAGCGCGCGCCTGGCCGACAAGTACCCGCTGGTGCTGTGCGTGATGACCGGTGGTGTCGTTTTTTGTGGCCAGTTGATGACCCGCCTGAATTTTCCGCTCGATTTCGATTATCTGCATGCCACCCGCTACGGCCCGGAAACCCAGGGCGGCAAGATCTCGTGGCGCACGGCGCCGTGGACGTCGGTCAAGGGGCGCTCCGTGCTGGTGGTCGATGACATCCTCGACGAAGGGGTAACCCTGGCGGCCGTGAAGGAAAGCCTGAAGCGCATGGGGGCGGCGGAGGTGCTGACCGCCGTGTTCGCCGACAAGCTCAATGGCAAGCAGAAACCGGTGGCCGCCGATTTTGTCGGCCTGACGGTGCCTGACCGCTTCGTCTTCGGCTTCGGTATGGATGCCGGCGGCGCCTGGCGTAACCTGCCGGCCATCTACGCCATGAAGGAAGAGGCGTGAGCGGTCAGACGGTTGCCGAGTTCATGGCCTATTGGGAAGCCGAAGGCCTGGCCTATGTGAGGCGTGGCGACTACGACTGGATGGTGGCGTTGGTACCCGGCAAGCGGGTTCTCGAAATCGGCTGTGGCGTGGGCTTCTCGACGGCTGCGCTGCTCCGCCGGGGGCTGGCCGTGCTGGCCGTCGATTCGCTGCCTGCCTGCCTGGAGGCAACGCGCCAGCGAGCGGGCGAGGGAGGGCTGGCCTTGCTCGAAGCCGATATGGCAGTACTCAGCGAGGAACAGATTGCAACGATCGCCGCCTTTGAGCCCGATACGGTGGTCTGCTGGCTGATGGGGGCCCCGGCCGAGGTGACCGGTGCAACACCCAGCGAGGCTGGCCAGCAGGCGGTCAGCGCCTACCGCGAGAAACTGCATCGGCTGGTTGCCGAACTGGCGAGCCGCCTGCCATCGGTGCGTGCGCTGCATCTCGTCGACCGTACCGCCATTCCTTGGCAAGCCAAGGACATCGGCCGCGACACGCTGGTCCGTTATCACAATGACAAAACCCTGCGCGACCTGCCCTTCGCGGGTGAACGTCGCCATGCGCTGTATCGCAAGATCGACGATGGCGTCGCCTCGATGGCGCAATTCCGCAAATCGCACCCGGCGCTGAAGAGCGTGGTGCCTGTGCTGGCTTCGCTGCTGGCTGAAAGGACGCAATAACATGCTGGCAATCATCGGTGGCAGTGGCCTGACTACCCTATCCAACCTCGACGTTTCGCATCGCGAGGTGGTCCGTACCCCTTATGGCGAAGCCTCGGGAGCCCTGGTTTTCGGGCAGATCTGCGGCAAGCCGGCGGTATTTCTGCCGCGTCACGGCTACGGCCATACCATTCCCCCGCACAAGGTCAATTACCGGGCCAATCTGTGGGCCTTGCACCATCACAAGGTAACCGGGGTCATTTCCGTGGCCTCGGTTGGCGGCATCCGTGGCGACCTGCATCCCGGCGACATCGTTCTGCCCAACCAGATCCTTGATTACACCTGGGGGCGCAATTCGACCTTCTTCGATGGCAATGGCACGCCGGTGCACCACGTCGATTTCACCGAGCCCTACGACGCCGACTTGAGCCGCAGAATTCTCGCCGCCGGGCAGGAGCTGGGCATCGAGATCAAGGTCGATGCCGTTTACGCCGCTACCCAGGGGCCGCGCCTGGAAACGGCGGCCGAGGTCAATCGCCTGGAGCGCGATGGGGCCGATGTGATCGGCATGACCGGCATGCCGGAAGCTGTGCTGGCGCGTGAGCTCGAATTGCCCTACGCCGCCATCAATGTCATCGCCAACCATGCTGCCGGACGGGGCGATAGCGTCAACGGCATCCATTTTGAAAGCCTGGAGCACGTTCTGCACGACGCCATGGGGCGCGTGCGGAGCATCATCGAGCGCCTGGTCGGCTGCCAGGACAACTGCGCACCGATGGGCATGTCGGTCTGAGCACTGCGTGAATCGGAAATCTGCCGGGCCTGAACCCGGCAGAACCGACCAGTCTCAAACCTTCAGGCGTTCCATCAATTCGGTTTCCAGGCGAATGCGGTGATGTGCATCGCGCAGGTCGCCGCCACTGATCAGGAAAACGTCCTCGGCCCGTTCGCCCAGCGTGGTGATCTTGGCTGTCTGCAGGTTGGCGCTATGCTCGGCCAGCGTATTGGCCACCGTGTACAACAGGCCGGGGCGGTCGGCGGCAACCAGCGAGAGGATGAAGTGCGTTCCCTTGTCGTCGGCCCGGATGCTGACCTCCGGCTTGATCGGAAAATGCTTCACCTGCCGCGATAGCCGGCCGCTTGACGGGATGTCCGGCGGCAGTTGGTGGAGCAGGCGCTGCTCCAGTTCGTGCTCGATGTAAGGCACCATTTCCCGTTCGTTTTCGCGATTCTCGACATCCAGCACGACAAAACTGTCCAGCGCGTAACCATGCGCCGTGGTGTGGATCTTGGCATCGACGATGCTGTAGCCGGCGCGGGCGAAGAAGCCGACGATGCGGGCGAACAGGTCGGGCTGGTCCTGGGTGTACACCATGACCTGCAGGCCGAGGCCTTCCTGGTAGGGGCGGGCGCGGACGACGGGCTGGTTGTTGAAGATGCGGTAATGCAGTGAACGGGTGTGCCAGGCAATTTCCTCGGCCGAATGGCGCAGGAAATAGACGGTATCGAGCTGCTTCCACAGCCGCTCATGCACGGTGTCGGAGAGGGCGAAGAAGCGCAGCAGGCGCATCGCCTCGGCCTGGCGCTCGGCAATGACGCCGTGCGCTTCCGGCGCTTCGCCCTGCGTGATGTGGTGCTGGGCCTGGAAATACAGGTCGGCCAGCAATTTGCCCTTCCAGTGGTTCCACACCTTCGGACTGGTGCCGCGAATGTCGGCATGGGTCAACAGGTAGAGCGCCTGCAGGTGGCGCAGGTCGCCAACCAGTTTGACGAAGCGGGAGATTACATCGGGGTCGGTCAGGTCTTCCTTCTGGGCGACCTGCGACATGACCAGGTGGTTTTTCACCAGCCAGACGACCAGTTCGGTGTCTTCCTCGTTCAGGCCGTGGTCGACACAAAATTCCCGGGCGTCTACGGTGCCCAGCTCGGAATGGTCGCCGCCACGGCCCTTGGCGATATCGTGGAAGAGGGCGGCGACATAAAGCAGCCAGGGCCGATCGAGTTCGCTGGCGATGCGCGAGCACATCGGGTATTCGTGGGCAAATTCGCTCATCGTGAACCGGCGGATGTTGCGCATGACCTGAAGGATGTGCTGGTCCACGGTGTAGACGTGAAACAGGTCGTGCTGCATCTGGCCGACGATCTTGCCAAAATTGGGCAGGTAGCTGCCCAGGATGTCGAGCTGGTTCATGCGCCGGAATTCATGCACGATGCCGCGCTCGCTTTGCAGCAACTTGAGGAAAGCGGTCCGGTTCACCGGATCGGCACGGAATTCGGGCGTTATGAGGTCGCGCGAGCGCCACAGGGCGCGTAGCGTGCGGGTTGTCATGCCGGAGAGTTCGTGGCATTCCTGCATGGCCAGGAAGCAATCGAGAATGGCTGACGGGTCGCGTTCGAACAGCTTTTCATCCCGGATGTCGAGTTGGTTGCCGACCATCTGGAAATTCTCGTCCAGCGGTTGCGGCACCAGATCGATGTCCGGCGTCAGTGCGGCAGCAATATTCTGCAGGATGATGATGTTAAGTACCGTCACCGTCTTGGCGTGCCGGTAATAGACCTGCATCAGCTGTTCGGAAGCCCGCTTGGCTTCGTTGGTGACGAAACCGAAGTTCTCGGCCAGATTGTTCTGGTAGTCGAACAGCAGGCGGTCTTCGCGTCGTCCGATCATAAAGTGCAGACGGATGCGCAGGTGGATCAGGTAGTCCTCGCAGGCCTCGGTGAGTCGCCGGCCTTCCTGGGTGATGATGCCGCTCTCCTGCAGTTCGGCCCAGCTTGCGCCATAGCCGGCAACCTTGGCGACCCAGAAGATGACCTGCAGGTCACGCAGGCCACCCGGCGATTCCTTGCAGTTCGGCTCCAGGCTGTAGGGGGTTTCATTGAAGCGCAGGTAGCGTTCCTGCTGCTCAAGTCGCTTGGCTTCGAAAAATACCAGCGGATCGAGGTTGCCATGCAGGCGTTTCTGGAAGGTGGCAAACAGCTTGGCGTTGCCGGTCAGCAGGCGGGCTTCGAGCAGTGCTGTCTGCACCGTGATGTCCTGGGCGGCCTCGTTCAGGCACTCCTGGATGGTGCGTACGCTGTGGCCGATTTCGAGCCCGATGTCCCAGAAATGGCTTACCAGGCGCTCCAGCTTTTCCTGCGTGGTCTTGCTGGTTTCCGCCGGCAACAGAATGAGCAAGTCGATATCCGATGCGGGGAACAACTCGCCGCGCCCGTAGCCGCCCACCGCCGCCAATGCCAGCGAGGCGGGGAAACCGAAGGCGTGCCAGAGTTTTTCGAGTACCGCATCGACCTGTGCGCAGCGTTCGCGAAGCAGGGCGCGGGCGTCGTTGCTACATTCGTAATTTTTCCGGAGTTGAAGGTGGTTGGCCTTGACCTCGGCGCGCAGGGCAGCAACGTCGCAGTTCATCAGACAATCCAGTCGGGCTTCGGGCGGCAACCGGCAGAGAGCGTAAGCACCTCGTAGCCCGTATCAGTAACCAGGACGGTGTGTTCCCACTGGGCGGAAAGGCTGCGGTCCTTGGTGACGATGGTCCACCCATCGGCCATCTCGCGGATCGCCGCCTTGCCGGCATTGATCATTGGCTCGATAGTGAAGATCATGCCCGGCTCCAGTTTCGGGCCGGTGCCCGCCTTGCCGTAGTGCAGCACCTGCGGGTCTTCGTGAAACTTCTGGCCGATGCCGTGACCGCAAAACTCGCGGACGACGGAGAAGCCATTCTTTTCGGCATATTTCTGGATGATGGCGCCAATGTCGCCGAGATGCGCCCCGGGCTTGACGACTGAAATGCCCAGCCACATGCATTCAAAGGTGATTTCGCACAGGCGCCTGGCCTGGATCGAGCCTTCGCCGACGATGAACATGCGGCTGGTGTCGCCGTGGTAACCGTCCTTGATGGTCGTGATGTCAAGGTTGATGATGTCGCCGTTTTTCAGCACGCGTTCGCCCGGCACGCCGTGGCAAACCTGCTGGTTGACCGAGGTACAGATCGACTTCGGGTATGGGTCGTAGCCCGACGGAGCGTAGTTGAGCGGTGCCGGGATGCAGCCCTGCACATCGACCATCAGGTCGTGACAAAGCTTGTCGAGTTCGTCGGTGGTAATGCCGGCCTTGACGTAGGGCTCGATGTAATCGAGAACTTCTCCGGCCAGACGCCCGGCAACACGCATTTTTTCGATTTCGTCCGGGGTCTTGATGGTGATGCTCATGGCTGTTCTTGGGGGCGTTTGGAAAAAATAAGGATAAATGATGGGCCGGGTTTCGCAAAGCGAAAGCCCCGGAAAATGGCATACTGCGCGGGTTTTCGGCTTGTCGGTGATGTCATGAAGATTCTCCTGCTCGGTAAGGATGGCCAGGTTGGCTGGCAGTTGCAGCGCTCGCTGGCGCCGCACGGTGATGTGGTCGCCTGTGGTCGCAGTGAGTGCGATTTGTCCGATGCGGACCGGATTCGTTCCGTCGTTCGCGAGGTCGCTCCCGCTATCATCGTCAATGCGACGGCCTATACCGCCGTCGACAAGGCGGAATCGGAGCCGGAGATGGCGGCCGCCATCAATGCTGTGGCGCCGGGCATTCTGGCCGAGGAGGGCAAACAGCTGGGGGCATTGCTGCTGCACTATTCGACTGACTACGTTTACGACGGATTGAAGGCGACGCCTTACGTTGAAAGCGACCCGACCGGGCCGCAGAGCGTCTATGGCCGCAGCAAGCTGGCGGGTGAGGAGGCTATCCGTGCGGTTGGTGGAAAATCGGTGATCTTCCGCACCAGCTGGGTGTTTGGCGCGCGTGGCGGCAACTTCGTCAAGACCATCCTGCGCCTGGCACGAGAGAAGGAAAGCCTGAATGTGGTCGATGACCAGCTTGGATCGCCGACCCCGGCTGCCCTGATCGCAACGGTGACCGGTGTCGGACTCGCCATGTTGCGGCATGGCCAGTTGCTGGATGCCGGTGAGAGTCGTCTCTACCATCTGGCTGCCGCTCGACCGGTCAGCTGGTGCACCTTCGCACAGACCATCGTCCAGCTGGCTGATGCTGCGCCAGGTTTTGCCTTACGCCTCAAAGCGGAGTCGATACACCCGATTGCGACCGCTCAGTACCCGACCCCGGCTTGCCGCCCAGCCAATTCGCGGCTTGACTGCCGCAAGCTGGAAAGCGATTTCGGCTTGCAAATGCCTGATTGGCAGCCTTACCTGGAACGCATGCTGCAATTGCTGGCGCTGAAACAGAACGGCTATTAGAGAACCTGCCCCGAGGGAGGGCTTGCCTCGCCACGTGTGGATCGCAGGGCTTTTTGCTTCGCTGTTCTGCTGTTATAATCTTCCAGTTTTTCTCGGCCATCCTGGCTGCGAAGAACGGTTGTCTGCAGGGTGCAGGCAACCAAAATCCACACATCCGCCGATTAAGGGTGTTCGCCAAGATTCAAGCTTGGCGGGCGTTTCTGGCGGATGGCGGTTCAACCCTTAAAAGGAATATTGCAATGTCCGTTACCATGCGCGAAATGCTGGAGGCTGGTGTTCACTTCGGTCACCAGACCCGTTTCTGGTCCCCCAAGATGGCTCCGTACATCTTTGGCGCTCGCAACAAGATTCACATCGTCAACCTCGAAAAGACCCTGGCCAAGTACAACGAGGCCATGGCTTTCGCCAAGAAGCTGGCCTCCAATCGCGGCACCATCCTGTTCGTTGGCACCAAGCGCCAGGCTCGCGAAATCATCGCCGAGGAAGCAGCCCGTGCCGGCGCTCCGTATGTTGACCAGCGCTGGCTGGGCGGCATGCTGACCAACTTCAAGACGGTCAAGACCTCCATCAAGCGTCTGAAGGATATGGAACTGGCTGTCGAGGCCGGTGAACTGGAGCGCATGCCGAAGAAGGAAGCCCTGACCTTCCGTCGCGAACTGGAAAAGCTGCAGAAGTCCATCGGTGGCATCAAGGATATGGGCGGCCTGCCGGACGCCATCTTCATCGTTGACGTCGGCTATCACAAGATCGCCATCACCGAAGCCGAAAAACTGGGCATCCCGGTCATCGGCGTGGTCGATACCAACCACTCTCCGGAAGGCGTTTCCTACGTGATCCCGGGTAACGACGACTCTTCCCGTGCCATTCAGCTCTACGCCCGTGGCGTCGCCGATGCCATCCTCGAAGGTCGCAGCCAGGTGGTTGCCGACATCGTGGCAGCAGGCGGTGACGACGAGTTCGTCGAAGTCGAAGAAGCAGCTGAATAAATAAGGATGTAACGGCGGAGCCCCAGGCTCCGCCTGTTTTATAAGCTCAGGAGAAAGAAATATGGCGGCAATTACCGCAGGTATGGTTGCAGAGCTGCGCGGCAAGACCGACGCACCGATGATGGAATGCAAGAAGGCGCTGACCGAAGCCGATGGCGACATGGCCAAGGCGGAAGAGATTCTGCGTGTCAAGCTGGGTAACAAGGCTTCCAAGGCCGCTGCCCGTATCGCCGCAGAAGGTATCGTTGCGGTCAGCATTTCCGCTGACGGCAAGACCGGCGCGATCATCGAAGTGAACTCCGAAACCGACTTCGTTGCCAAGAATGACGAGTTCATCGCGCTGGCCAACGGCTGTGCCGCTCTGGTCGCCGACAAGAATCCGGCTGATGTCGCCGCGCTGTCTGCTCTGCCGATGGGCGAAGGCACGGTCGAGTCGACCCGTTCCGCTCTGGTTGGCAAGATCGGTGAGAACATGTCCATCCGTCGCTTCGTTCGCTTCGAAGCCAAGGGCAAGCTGGTTCCGTACATCCACGGTGGCGCCAAGGTCGGTGTCGTGGTCGACGTCATCGGCGGCGATGAGCAACTGGGCAAGGATCTGGCGATGCACATCGCTGCTTCCAAGCCGAAGTCGCTGGATGCTTCCGGTGTTTCCGCTGAACTGCTCGATACCGAGCGTCGCGTCGCCATCGAAAAGGCCCGCGAAGCCGGCAAGCCGGAAGCCATGCTGGAAAAGATCGCCGAAGGCACCGTCCAGAAGTACCTGAAGGACGTTACGCTGCTCGGCCAGGTCTTCGTC
>JAEUOE010000258.1 GCA_016790885.1 Dechloromonas sp.
GCCGCCGATGTGGGTCATTCACAGCTGGTAACACTTGTCCGTCTATACCACCGTCGGGCGGGATGAACTCGCCGCCTGGCTCCAGCCCCTCGGGCTGGGCGAACTGAGGGACTATGCCGGTATCGCTGCCGGCATGCAGAACTCCAATTATTTCGTGACGACCGCTGCCGGTCGCTTCGTGCTGACCCTGTTCGAGAGCATCGAACCGGCGGCGCTCGATTTCTACCTCGCCCTGCAGGATCGCCTGGCCCGTGCCGGCCTGCCTTGTCCGCAGCCGCTGGCCGATAGCCAGGGCCGGCGCTGGCGTGGCCTGGCCGGCAAACCGGCGGCCTTGCTCAGTTGCCTGCCGGGCGCTGCCCTGGAGGTGCCCGCCGCGCAACATGCTCGCGCCGTCGGGAGCATGCTCGCCCGTCTGCATCTGGCGGCGGCTGACATGCCCGGGGCCTTGCCCAATCCCTGCGGTGCGGCCTGGCGGCAGCGGGTTGGCGCCTTCCTGTTGCCGCTGGTCAGCCCCGACGAATGCAGCTTGCTGGCCGACGAACTGGCCTTCCAGGCGGCCCAGGATTGGTCGGCCCTGCCGCGCGGGGTGATTCATGCCGACCTTTTCCGCGACAACGTGTTGTGGAGCGCCGAGGGGCAACTGACCGGTCTGCTCGATTTCTACTTTGCCGGCGAAGATGTCTGGCTGTTCGACCTGGCCGTCGTCGCCAACGACTGGTGTCGCGACGAGGCCGCCCTGGCCGCACTGGTCGCCGGCTATGCCGCCGTACGTCCGCTGTGCCCGGCCGAGCACGATGCCTGGCCGGCCGTGCGTCGGGCAGCCGCCCTGCGCTTCTGGCTGCTTCGCCTGGAAGTTCGCCACCGCCCGCGCCAGGGCGAAGTGGTAACAATCAAGAATCCCGACGAATTTTGTCGGCTTTTGACCGGTTTCCGCCTTGCCCAGCCTGCGCTCCCCCGTTAGCATCCGCGCATGAACGACACTCCTCCATTTCCCATGGCGCCGTCTCCCTTCGCCGGCGAAAGCCGCGAAGTCGATGCCGGTTCCTGCTTCGACTGGTTGCGCCAGGGCTGGGCCATGTTCCTGGTCAATCCGGGTATCTGGATCGGTGTCACCGTGCTGTTGCTGGTCATCCTGATGGCGATTTCCATCGTCCCGCTGTTCGGCCAGATTGCCGCCCATCTGCTGGTTCCCCTCTTCGGTGCCGGCATGTTCCGCGTCTGCCGCCGCATGAGCAGCAACGAAGAGCCCGAGATATCCGACCTGTTCGCCGGTTTTCATCACCAGGCCGGGCAGCTGGTCATGGTCGGCGTTTTTTTCGCCGCCGGCATTTTCGGCATTGCCTTCCTTGCCTTCCTGTTGGTCAGCGGCGGCGTACTCGGCGGGGTGGTCACCGGCAAGGTGGCTGGCTTCGGCATTGCCTTCGGTGGTGTCATGCTCGCCGGCCTGCTTGTCCTGGTTCTCTCCATCCCGGTCATCATGGCCACCTGGTTCGCCCCGGCACTGGTCTACTTTCACGACATGAAACCGCTCGATGCCATGAAGGCGAGCTTTGCTGCGGGTGCCAAGAACTGGCTGGCGATGTGCATCTTCGGGATTTTCCTGCTGGTCGCGCTGTTCTTCGCCATGCTGCCGGTGGCGATGGGGTTGCTGCTCTTCCTGCCGGTGTTTTCCGGCGCGGTTTACGCGTCGTATCGCGACATTTTCATGGGTAGCTGATCGTGCGGGCGCAAACGCTTCCGCCAGCCGCGGGCTGGCAATGGATTCTGGGTGGCTTCGCCATCTTTCGGCGCAACCCGGTCATGCTCGGCATGCTGGTTGTCGCTTACTGGTTCACGGTACTTTTCCTTAACATCGTGCCGGTGATCGGTGTGCTGCTCGCCTCGCTGGCCATCCCCGGCCTGTCGGTCGGCCTGATGCAGGCGGCGCGCAATGTCGAACGTGGCCAGCCGGTCGGTATGCAAACCCTGTACGGCAGCTTGCGTGACAACGCCCGTACGCTGATCGCCCTCGGCGCCCTCTACCTGTGCTGCACGCTGGGTGCGCTGAGCCTGTCGTCGCTGGTCGATGGCGGCGCCCTGCTCAAGTTCATGCTCTCCAACAGTCGCGCCGAGCGAGCCATGGTCGAGGATGCAGACTTCACGCTGTCGGCATTGTTCATCATGCTGCTCATGGCGCCGGTGCTGATGGCCTGGTGGTTCGCCCCGGTGCTTGCCGCCTGGCATCGCCTCGGCGTCGGCAAGGCGCTGTTCTTCAGCTTCATCGCCTGCTGGATGAATTGGCGCCCCTTCCTGGTTTATGGCTTGGGCCTGCTCATCGTTGCCGGCATTCTGCCGGGTGTTCTGCTCGGCATCCTGTTGCTGGTCATGCCGGGGGCGGCCAATCTTGTTACCGCCCTGGTCACCATGCCGATGGTGCTGGTCATTGCACCGACCATCTTTGCCAGCTTTTACGCCAGTTACCGCGACATCTTCGGCATTTCCGAAATTGTCTGACGTGACCTGCTTGCCGCTCGGCCTGTTCGGCGGCACTTTCGATCCGATTCATTTCGGCCACCTCCGCCTGGCCGAGGAGGCGGTGGCCCACCTGGGCCTTGGCGGCGTGCGCTGGATTCCGGCTGGCCAGCCGCCGCATCGTGGCGCACCCCAGGTCACCGCCGGCCAGCGCCTGGCGATGGTAGGTTGCGCCACGGCGGGTAATCCGCTGTTTTCGGTCGATCCGGCTGAAGTCCTGGCCACCGAACCGAGCTATACCGTGCACACCCTGGAGCGACTACGTCGTGAACTGGGTGACACCCAGCCGCTTGTCCTGCTCGTCGGGGCCGATGCCTTCGCCGGGCTGGCGACCTGGCATCGCTGGCGCGACCTGTTTTCCCTGGCCCACATCGCCGTCTCGCACCGCCCCGGCTTTCCCGTCGAAACGGCCAGCCTGCCGCATGAGCTGGCTACCGAGTTTGCCGATCGCCGGATGCTCGACGTGGCAGCCCTGAAGGCCGGCCCGGCGGGCTGCATCGTCACTTTTGCCATGACCCAGCTGGCCATTTCGGCCACGCAAATCCGCAAACTGCTCGCCAACCGCATGTCCGCCCGCTATTTGCTGCCGGACGAGGTTCTCGACTATATTCAAACCCATTCCCTTTATAGAAACGCCTGATGGATATCCGCAAGCTGCAAAAAATCGTCGTCAACGCCCTCGAAGACATCAAGGGCAAGGACATTGAAGTGATCAACACCACCAAGCTGACCTCGCTGTTCGACCGCCTGGTCATCGCTACCGGTGATTCCAACCGCCAGGTCAAGGCCCTCGCCCGCAACGTCCAGGACAAGGTGCGCGAGGCTGGCGCCGAGATCATCTCGGTCGAGGGTGAAGATACCGGTGAATGGGTGCTGGTCGATATCGGCGACATGGTGGTTCATGTCATGCAGCCCTCGGTCCGCGCCTACTACAACCTGGAAGAGCTGTGGCAGGCCACGCCGGCCCAGCGTCGCAAGCAGCAGGCGGAGCAGGCCGCTGGCGAATGAAGCTGGCCATCCTGGCCGTCGGCCATCGCCAACCCGACTGGGTGAGCGCTGGTTGTGCCGAGTACCTCAAGCGCATGCCGCGCGAGTTACCGGCCAGTGTCACCGAAATCAAGCCCGAGCCGCGTGGCTCCAAGACCCGCGAGCAGTTGCTGGCGGCTGAAAAGTCGCGTCTCCGCGAAGCCTTGCCGGGTACTTGCCGCATCGTCGTGCTCGATGAGAAGGGCGATGACCTGACCACCCTGAAACTGGCCAAGCGGCTGGAGGCCTGGATGCAGGACGGCCGCGATGTCGCCCTGCTGATCGGCGGTGCCGATGGGCTGGACGAGGAGTTCAAGGCGCAGGCCGACGACCGGTTGCGCCTGTCCAGCCTGACCCTGCCGCATGGCATGGCCCGGCTGTTATTATGCGAACAGCTTTATCGTGCTGTCAGCGTACTGAAAAACCATCCGTATCACCGGGAGGGATAATGCGCCTCTACCTTGCCTCACGTAGTCCCCGTCGCCGCGAACTCCTGCACCAGATCGGCATCGATTTCGATACCGTGGTGTTCCGCGACGGCATGCGCGCCGACCTGGAAACCGACGAAACCCCGCTGGTCAACGAAGACCCGGTGCTCTATGTCGAGCGTATCGCCCGTGCCAAGGCCCTGCATGGCCTGAAGATCGTCGAGGAACGTCGCCTGCCCATGCGGCCCGTGTTGTCGGCCGATACCACCCTCGAATTCGAGGGCGAGATCATCGGCAAGCCAAGCGATATGGCCGACGCCACCCGCATCCTGAAACGCCTGTCCGGCCAGACGCATCGCGTGCTGACCGGAGTTGCCATCAACCACCTCGGTCATATCGAATACCTGCTGTCGACCAGCGAAGTCCGCTTCCGGGTCATCGATGACGAAGAAATCCGCCATTACGTGATGAGCGGCGAACCGATGGACAAGGCTGGTGCCTACGGCATCCAGGGGCGAGCCGGGATGTTCGTGGCGCATCTTGCCGGCAGTTACACCGGCGTGATGGGCCTGCCGGTGTGCGAAACCGGCGAACTGCTCAAGAAGCTCGGCTTCCGGCCGCTCTGACGCACCCTGGCGGGCTGTCGTTCGCCGCCGGGCGTGACAGCACTGCCTTCTCTATTTTCCTGCTGGCAGGTCGGGGCCGATGACGCGGGTCTCGCCATGGCGGAAGGCGGCAAGCCGGTCGGCCGGCAGGCGGCGGGCGCCCAGGGCGGCGGCCAGGTCGCGCGGCGGGGCATCGAAGGCTTCCTGGGTCAGCTCGAAAGTGCCCCAATG
>JAEUOE010000027.1 GCA_016790885.1 Dechloromonas sp.
ATCTTCTATCCCTACATCAATGTCGAAGGCGTTCGCCTGATCGGTGTCGAGGCAGCGGGCGAGGGCGTCGCGACCGGCAAACATGCCGCTTCGCTGACAGCCGGGGTGCCGGGTGTGCTGCACGGCAACCGCACCTACCTGCTGCAGGACGAGGATGGCCAGATTATCGAGACGCATTCGGTGTCGGCCGGCCTCGACTACCCGGGCGTCGGCCCGGAGCACGCATGGCTGAAGGACATCGGCCGCGCCGAGTATCAGCCGATCACCGATGCCGAGGCGCTTGAGGCCTTCCACAAGCTGTGCCGCCTGGAAGGCATCATCCCGGCGCTGGAGTCCAGCCACGCGCTGGCCTATGCCGCGAAGCTGGCGCCGACGCTGGGCAAAGACAAGATTCTGCTGGTCAACCTCTCCGGCCGGGGTGACAAGGACATGCATACCGTGGCCGAAAAGTCGGGGATCCAGTTCTGATGTCGCGCATTCAAAAAGCTTTCGAACGCCTGAACGGCGAGGGCCGCAAGGCGCTGATCCCCTTCATCACCGCCGGCGACCCGAGCGCTGATCTGACCGTGCCCCTGATGCACGCGCTGGTCGAAGCCGGTGTCGATGTGATCGAACTGGGGGTGCCGTTCTCCGACCCGATGGCTGACGGGCCGACCATCCAGCGGGCTTCCGAGCGCGCCCTGGCGCGGGGCATGAGCCTGCGCAAGGTGCTGCAACTGGTTTCTACCTTCCGCACCGTCGATGACAGGACGCCGGTCGTGCTGATGGGCTATGCCAATCCGATCGAGGCCATGGGCCTGCAGCGGTTTGCCGAAAAGGCTGCGCAGTCGGGCGTGGATGGCGTGCTGGTGGTCGATTACCCGCCGGAGGAGGCCGAAAACTTTGGCGCCGCCATGAAGGCGCAGGGTTTGGATCCGATCTTCCTGATCGCGCCGACCTCCAACGCCGAGCGTATCGCCCAGGTGGCGCAGATCGCCAGCGGCTATGTCTATTACGTATCGCTGGCCGGGGTGACCGGTTCCGGTGCCTTGAACGTCGAGGCAGTGGCCGAAAAGTTGCCGGCCATTCGCGAAAAGACCGGCCTGCCGGTCGGCGTCGGTTTTGGCATTCGCGATGCCGCAACGGCGAAGCGCATTGCGGTTTTTGCCGATGCCGTCGTCGTCGGCAGCCGGATTATCGAAGAAATTGAAAAATCGACCGCAGAAACTGCCTGCGCCAACGTCAAGGCGTTGGTGGCGGATATTCGTCGCGGTGTGGATGAGGTGAAAAAATGAGCTGGCTGACCAAATTGCTGCCCCCCAAGATCAAGCGCGAGCAGGGGCAGCGCCGTTCCAACCTGCCGGAGGGCTTGTGGAGCAAGTGCCCTTCCTGCGAAGCGGTGCTCTATGCGACCGACCTGGAAAACAACCTGCAGGTCTGCCCCAAGTGCGGCCATCACAACCGCCTGAATTCGCGTCAGCGCCTGGACCTGCTGCTTGATACGGAAGGCCGTTTCGAGATCGGGGCCGAAGTCGTGCCGGTCGACAGCCTGAAATTCAAGGATTCCAAGAAGTATCCCGATCGCCTGATGGAAGCCAACGAAGCGACTGGCGAGAGCGATTCCCTGGTCGTCATGCAGGGTGCCATCAAGACCATGCCGGTCGTCGCCGCGGCATTCGAGTTCGAGTTCATGGGTGGCTCGATGGGCTCGGTGCTTGGCGAGCGCTTCGTGCGCGGCGTGCAGAATGCCGTCGAGCAGAAGATGCCCTTCATTTGCATTACTGCCTCGGGTGGGGCGCGCATGCAGGAAGGCCTGTTCTCGCTGATGCAGATGGCGAAGACGACGGCGGCGCTAACCAAGCTGTCGGAAGCCGGCCAGCCGTTTATCTCCATCCTGACCGACCCGACCATGGGCGGCGTTTCCGCTTCCTTTGCCTTTGTCGGCGACGTGGTCATCGCCGAACCGAATGCGCTGATCGGCTTTGCCGGGCCGCGTGTCATCGAGCAGACCGTGCGCGAAAAGCTGCCGGAAGGTTTCCAGCGTTCCGAATTCCTGCTCGACAAGGGTGCCGTCGACATGATCGTCGACCGTCGCGAACTGCGCGACCAGGTCGCCCGCACCCTGGCGCTTCTGCTCAAGCTGCCGGCGGCCGCCTGAGCAAGTTGTTAGCTCGCTACGGGCGACTGATAACAAACAATTAGCAACTAATGACTAAAGAAGACTGGCTGCAACATCTGGAAGGCCTGCACCCCAAGGGGCAGGCCGGTATCGAACTCGGGCTGGAGCGCATCCGGCTGGTCAAGGCTGCGCTTGGCCAGACCCAGCATTGCCCGGTGATTACGGTCGGCGGCACCAACGGCAAGGGCTCGACCTGCGCCTACCTGGAAAACATCATCGACCGCGCCGGCTACAAGGTCGGTTGCTATACCTCGCCGCACCTGCTGGCCTACAACGAACGGATTCGCCTGAACGGGCAGTCGGTGAGCGACGAGGCGCTGTGTGCCGCTTTTGCCCGGGTCGAGGCGGCACGCCGGCAGGCAGGGGATGTTGCGCTGACCTATTTCGAGTTCGGCACGCTGGCCGCCTGGGAGGTCTTTGCCGAGGCCGGGGTCGAGGCGGCAATCCTCGAAGTCGGGCTGGGTGGGCGGCTGGATGCGGTGAATTGCTACGAGCCGGATGTTGCCATCGTTACCTCGGTGGCGCTCGATCACACCGACTGGCTGGGCCCGGACCGGGAAGCCATCGGTTTCGAGAAGGCCGGCATCTACCGCGCCGGAAAACCCGCCCTGTGCGCCGATCCGCAGCCGCCGCAAAGCCTGCTTGACCACGCTGCGGCCATCGGTGCCGACCTGCGCCTGGTCGGGCGCGACTTCGGCTTCGAGCGCGATCTGGAAAACCGCCTGCAATGGCGCTGGTGGTGCCGCTCCGGCGAACGCGTCATGCGCCGTTCGCTGGCCTACCCGGGGCTGCGCGGCCCCATCCAGTTGTATAACGCGGCCGTCGTGCTGGCTGCCCTGGACGCCATCGCCGACAAATTGCCGGTCACCATGCAGGCCATCCGTCCGGGCCTGATCGAAACCGAGTTGCCCGGACGTTTCCAGGTGGTGCCGGGCAAGCCGGCCATCGTTCTCGATGTCGGCCACAACCCGCAGGCGGTCAAGGTGCTGGCCGATAACCTGTCAAGCATGGGCTTTTTCGACCGCACACTGGCCGTGGTCGGCATGTTGAGCGACAAGGATATTGCCGGGGCACTGGCTGCGCTGAAGGGCAAGGTCGATGTCTGGCATGTCGCCACGCTGGGTGGCGTACGCGGGACTGAGGCGAAAACCCTGGCTGCCATCATCGCGGTGGCGGAGCTGGGTGGCGAAGTGGTTTGCCATGCGACGCCGCTCGAGGCGATGCGGGCTGCCAAGGGGCAAGCCTCTGAAAGTGATAGAATTCTGGCCTTTGGATCCTTCTACACGGTTGCCGGTGCGCTTGAGGCGTTGCGGAAGAAACCTTAGGACATGGAAGACAACGACGCTCAATTGCAACTCAAGAAACGTGCCCGCCGCCGCCTGGTCGGGGCGGCTTTTTTCGTTTCCGTGGTTGCTGTGGTCTTGCCCATGGTGATGGATCATGAGCCGCGCCAGGTCGTGCAGGATGTCGAAATCCGCATTCCCGGGCAGGACGAGAAGCCATTTGCGCCGAAGTTCGCCGCCGCGCCTGTCGAAAAGCCGGCAGAAAAGGCGGCAGAAAAACCGCTGGCGGCTCCCAGCGACAAACCAGCGGTTGATGCGACTGCTGAGTCCAAGCCGACAGCCCGCGTCGTGGAAGTGAGCAAGGACAGCAAACCGGTGGAGAGGGCTGCCGACAAGCCGGCCCAGAAACCGGAAAAGCCGGCCGACAAACCACCCGCCAAGCCGGCCGAGAAGGCTGCGGAAAAAACGACCGAGAAGCCCAAGGCAGACGAGGCCAAGCGGGCGGCAGCGATACTGGCTGGCCAGGCAGCTGACGGCAAGGCCATCGAGGCCAGGCCGACAGCCAAGTCCGGCGAATATCTGGTGCTCATCGGGGCGTTTGCCAACGAGGCCAATGTCAAGAACATCAAGGCCAAGCTTGCCGAGCAGGGCATCAAGACCTTCAGTGAACCGCTCGATACCCCGCAGGGCAAGAAAACGCGCGTCAGGGCCGGCCCTTTCCCGAGTCGTGATGCGGCCGACCGGGCTCTGGAGAAAATGCAGCGCATCGGCGTCTCCGGAGTCGTTGCGGCGAAGCCATGACCGGGTTTGATTATGTCGTGATCGGCATCGTCGCCCTGTCGCTGCTGTTTGGCTTGTGGCGCGGCGTGGTCGGCGAGATCATCGCGTTGGTTGCCTGGGTGCTGGCGATCTTTGTGGCGGTCGAATTTGGCGCGCAGGTCGGGGCTGCCTTGTTCACCGGCATGTCTGACCCGGCCTTGCGGACGCTGGCCGGTTGTGTAGTGATTTTTGTTGGGGTGCTGGTGGTCATGGCCTTGTTCCGCATGCTGGTCAAAAGCATGGTCAAGGCCTTGGGGTTGTCCGTTTCGGACCGCATCCTCGGCATGCTTTTCGGCTTGGTACGTGGCGTGCTGGTGTGCATGGTGCTGGTCGGCCTGGGCGGCATGACTTCGGCGCCGACACAGACCTGGTGGCGTCAGGCGATGCTCGCGGCCCCCCTGGAAACAGCTGTCCTGGCGACCAAACCCTGGTTGCCGGACGATTTGGCAAAACGAATTCGATTTAGCTAGGCAGGAAAAAACTATGTGCGGGATTCTCGGTGTAATGGCGACAACGCCGGTCAACCAGTTGCTTTACGATGGCCTGATGGTGCTGCAGCACCGCGGTCAGGACGCAGCGGGTATCGCCACGGCAGAAGGCAACACCTTCCATCTGCACAAGGGGCCAGGGCTGGTGCGCGATGTTTTCCGGACGCGCAACATGCGTGCCCTGCCGGGTAACGTCGGTATCGGTCACGTACGCTATCCGACGGCCGGTTCGGCCTACAACTTTGCCGAGGCCCAGCCCTTCTACGTCAATTCGCCGTTCGGCATCGTGCTCGGCCACAACGGCAACCTGACCAATGCCGAGCAACTGAAGGACGAGATGTTCCGGCTCGACCGCCGGCACATCAATACCAATTCCGATTCGGAAGTCCTGCTCAACGTGCTGGCGCATGAGCTGCAATCGGCGGCGCACGGTTACGAACTCGATGTCGACAGCATCTTCCAGGCGGTAGCCGGCGTGCATCGGCGCTGTCGCGGCGCCTATGCTGTCGTTGTGCTGATTGCCGGCTATGGCCTGCTCGCCTTCCGCGACCCGCACGGTATCCGTCCGCTGGTTTATGGCCAGAACGCAACGCCGCAAGGCATGGAATACCTGGTCTCCTCGGAATCGGTTGCGCTCGATACCCTGGGCTTCCAGATGGTGCGCGACATCGAGCCGGGCGAGGCGATCTTCGTCGACCTCAATCACCAGTTGCATGCCCGCCAGTGTGCACAACAGGCGATGTACGCACCGTGCATTTTCGAATACGTCTATCTGGCTCGCCCGGACACCGTGATCGACGGCGTTTCCGTCTATGAGGCGCGTCTTGCCATGGGTGAATTGCTGGCTGAAAAGGTCAAGCGCATCATTCCGGTCGACGAAATCGACGTCGTCATCCCGATCCCCGATTCCAGCCGGCCATCGGCCATGCAGCTGGCGCAGGCGCTGGGCATCCCCTTCCGCGAGGGTTTCGTCAAGAATCGCTATGTCGGACGGACCTTCATCATGCCCGGCCAGGCCATGCGAAAGAAGTCGGTGCGCCAGAAGCTGAATACCGTCGGCCAGGAGTTCAAGGGCAAGCGCGTGTTGCTGGTCGACGACTCCATCGTGCGTGGCACGACCAGCCGCGAAATTGTCGAAATGGCTCGTGCCGCCGGCGCGACCAAGGTTTATTTTGCTTCCGCTGCACCACCGGTACGTTTTCCGAACGTCTACGGCATCGACATGCCAACCCGTGCCGAGCTGATCGCCACCGGTCGCAACGACGACCAGATTGCCGCCGAAATCGGCGCTGATGCGCTGGTTTACCAGGATATCGAAGCCCTCAAGCAGTCGATCACCACCCTGCGCAACGACCTGACGGTTTTCGATGCCTCCTGTTTCGATGGTTGTTACATCACGGGCGATATTGATGCCTATTACCTCGATGCCGTCGAGGGCAAGCGGGGTGGCAAGCCGGCCAAAGGCAACGACGATGACGGCGATGGCCGTTCATCCGAGCAGATGGTCCTTGGCTTGAGTAATGGCGGGCAGGAATAATGGCTGCCACGGCGAACTACCGCCCGGAAACCCTGGCCGTCCGTGCCGGCCAGGAGCGCAGTCAGTTCGGCGAGCATTCCGAGGCGCTGTACCTGACCTCCAGCTTTGTTTTTGAAAGCGCCGCGCAGGCCGCCAAGCGCTTTTCCGGCGAGGAAGAGGGTAATGTCTACGCCCGTTTCTCCAACCCGACGGTAAGCATGTTCGAGGAGCGCCTGGCCGCGCTCGAAGGCGCCGAGGACTGTGTCGCCACGGCGAGCGGCATGTCGGCCATCATGGCAACCGTATTGGCGCATCTCAAGCAGGGTGACCACATCGTCGCCTCCAACAGCCTGTTCGGCGCCACCGTGCAGCTGTTCAACAACATCCTGTCGCGCACCGGCATCACCACCACCTTCGTGTCGCATACCGATCCGGCAGCGTGGGAAGCGGCGATCCGGCCGGAAACCAGGCTGTTCTTTCTGGAAACGCCATCCAACCCGCTGACCGAGATTGCCGACATCAGCAAACTGGTGGCCATTGCGCACGCCAAGGGCATTCTGGTCGCGGTGGATAACTGCTTCTGCACGCCCATCCTGCAAAAGCCGCTCGAACTGGGCGCCGATCTGGTCATCCACTCGGCAACCAAGTACATCGACGGCCAGGGGCGGGTGCTCGGTGGCGCGGTGTGCGGGCCGAAGAAGCTGACCGAGGAGGTTTTCAAATACCTGCGCACGGCCGGTCCGACCCTGTCGGCCTTCAACGCGTGGGTGCTGCTCAAGGGCCTGGAGACGCTGAAACTGCGTGTCGAGGCACAAGCGGCCAATGCCGCACGGCTGGCCAACTGGCTGGAGGCGCACCCCAGGGTGGCGCGTGTTTTCTACCCCGGCTTGCCTTCGCACCCGCAGCACGAACTGGCCAAGGCACAGCAGAAGAACGGGGGCGGCATTGTATCCTTCGAGGTCAAGGGCGGGCGCGAGCAGGCGTGGACCGTCGTCGACCATTGCCAACTACTCTCCATCACCGCCAATCTGGGCGACGTCAAGACCACCATTACTCATCCTGCCTCCACCACGCACGGCCGCATTTCCCCGGAAGCCCGGGCCGCCGCCGGCATCAACGAAGGTCTGCTGCGCATTGCTGTCGGCCTTGAAGCGGTGGAAGACCTGCAGGCCGATCTCGAGCGCGGCCTCTCCCTTATCTAATATTTGAGCAACGCCCGGCTCCGGCCGGGCGTTTCGCTTTGGAGTACTCCCCATGCATTTTTCCGACCTCGGCCTGAAGGCCGAAATCCAGCGCGCCGTGGCCGAACAGGGCTACGACACGCCGACTCCCATCCAGCAGCAGGCAATTCCCGCCGTGCTGGCCGGCCATGACCTGATGGCCACGGCACAAACCGGCACCGGCAAGACGGCCGGGTTCACGCTGCCCATCCTGCATCGCCTGGTTTCCGGCCCGAACGACCGGCTGACTCGCGTCGCCCGCAAGCCGCGCGTGCTGGTTCTGACGCCGACCCGCGAACTGGCTATCCAGGTCGAGGAAAGCGTGCGGACCTACGGCAAGCACCTGCCGATCAACTCACTGGCTGTATTTGGCGGTGTCGGCATCAATCCGCAGATCGCCAACCTGCGCCGCGGCGTCGATATTCTGGTCGCTACGCCGGGGCGCCTGCTCGACCACGTCCAGCAGCGTACGGTCGATTTGTCCGGTATCGAGATTTTCGTTCTCGATGAAGCTGATCGCATGCTCGACATGGGCTTCATCCGCGACATCCGCAAGATCATCGCGCTGTTGCCCAAAGAGCGCCAGAACCTGATGTTCTCGGCTACTTTCTCGCCGGAAATTCGCGAACTGGCCGGCGGTTTGCTGCACAACCCGGTGTCGGTCGACGTTGCGCCGCGCAACACGGCGGCTGAAACCGTCACCCAGAAGGTGATCGAGACCGACCGCGAACGCAAGAAGGAGCTGCTCTGCCACCTGTTCGCCACGCGCGGCTGGCATCAGGTGCTGGTTTTTGCGCGTACCAAGCACGGCGCCGACGCACTGGCCCGCACCCTGGATAAGGCCGGCATCAAATCGGCGGCGATCCACGGCGACAAGTCGCAGGGCGCCCGCACCCGCGCCTTGAGCGAATTCAAGGACGGCAAGCTGGTCGCGCTGGTCGCCACCGATATTGCCGCCCGCGGCATCGACATCGACGCGCTGCCCTACGTCATTAACTACGAGCTGCCCAACGTGCCGGAAGACTACGTGCACCGCATCGGCCGTACCGGCCGGGCCGGCATGGAGGGCGAGGCCATCTCGCTGGTCTGCCACGACGAGCGCGCCCAGTTGAAGGACATCGAGAAGCTGATCAAGCGCAGCCTGGAACGCGTCGTGATCGAGGGCTTCGAGCAGTCGGCCGTCGCCAAGCCGCGCCCGGAACAGCCGCCGCGCGGTGCGCGCAAGCCGCAGGGCCAAGGCAAGGCGCAGCCGAAAACGCAAACGCACAAGTCGGGAAAAAGCACGGGTCGGCCCCAGCAGCACCACACGGGCAGCCGCCACCGCTGATTGGCAACTTTTTGCCGGAGCCTGCTGGCAGCAGGCTTGTCGGGGGCTGTAAAAACGTCTACTGTGGAAACTATTTCATTAACTTCAAATTGTTAGTGAGTTTTCTTAAGGCGTTTTGGAGGTTGGGATGCCCCCCCCGCAAAAAATCCGGCTTGGCGATCTGCTGATACAGCAGGGGCTGCTGACCGAAGAACAACTGAAGATTGCGCTCGACGAGCAGAAGCGTACCGGGCGCAAACTGGGGCGCGTTTTTGTCGAGAGCGGCTACGTTACCGAGGCGGGTATCTCGCAGGCGCTGGCCCGGCAGTTGCGGATTCCCTTCATTGAGCTGAAGAGTTTTACCCCCCGGGCGGAGCTCATCAAGCTGTTGCCCGAGGCGCCGGCCCGCCGGTTCCGCGCCTTGGTGCTTGGCGAGATACCGGATGGCCGGCTGCAGATCGGCATGTCCGATCCCACCGACCTGCAGGCCTATGACGAAATCACCCGCCTGGTGCGGCGCGAAATTGAGCTCGCCGTCGTTACCGAGAGCGAGCTGCTGGCCATGGTCGATCGCGTCTACCATCGCGGCGAGCAGATTACCGGCCTGGCCAAGGAGTTGACCGCCGAACTGGGCGATGTGCCAATCGAGTTCGGCGATCTGCTCGGCATGAATCCCGGGGCCGAGGACGCGCCGGTCGTCAAGCTGCTGCAGACCGTGTTCGAGGAAGCCATGCGCCTGCGCGCTTCCGACATTCACTTCGAACCGCAGGAAAAAGCATTGCGCATCCGCTTCCGCATCGACGGCGTGCTGCATATCCAGACCGAGGCCGATGCCAAGATTTCGTCGGCCGTCGCGTTGCGCCTCAAGCTGATGTCCGGCCTCGATATTTCCGAAAAGCGCCTGCCGCAGGATGGCCGCTTCAACATCAAGGTGCGCGCCAACCCGGTCGACGTGCGTATTTCCACCTTGCCGACCCAGTTTGGCGAATCGGTGGTCATGCGTCTGCTCAACCAGAACACCGGCCTGCTGGAACTGGACAGGATCGGCATGCCGGAGCGTGTGCTCGAGCGTTTCCGCCATGCCCTGAAACGGCCGAGCGGCATGGTGCTGGTCACCGGCCCAACCGGCTCCGGCAAGACGACGACGCTCTACGCCGCGCTCAACGAACTGAACAGCCCGGAAAAGAAGGTCATCACCGTCGAAGACCCGGTCGAATACCGGCTGAGTGGCCTCAACCAGGTGCAGGTGCACGAAAAAATCGACCTTTCCTTCTCGCGCGTACTGCGCACCGTGCTGCGGCAAGACCCGGACATCGTGCTGATCGGCGAAATGCGTGACCAGGAAACGGCTGAAATCGGCATGCGCGCGGCCATGACCGGCCACCTCGTGTTGTCCACATTGCATACCAACGATGCGGTGTCCACGCCGATCCGCCTGCTCGATATGGGCGTGCCGCGCTACATGGTGGCGCTGTCGGTGCATATGGTCGTGGCCCAGCGGTTGGTCCGCGTCATCTGCGGCAATTGCCGCGAAACCTATACGCTCACACCCAGCGAGCATGAATGGTTGCGCTACGAACTCGGCGACCAGGTCGATAGCCATGCCTTCCATCATGGCCGTGGCTGTACGCATTGCGCCAATACCGGCTACCAGGGGCGAACCGGGGTTTATGAGTTCCTCGAAATGAGCGACCGGGTGGTTGAGGCAATCAACCACGAAGACCCGGGTGAATTCATGCGCGTGGCACGCCAGCAGATGGCCGGCGAAACCCTGCGCCGCGATGCGGTACGCCTGGTGCTGGCCGGCCAGACGACGGTGGCCGAGGCCATGCGTATCAGCAACCAGTTTGAGGAATAAGGCAGCGTGCCCTACTTTGCCTACAAGGCGCGCGATGCCGGCGGCAAGCTGATCGAGGGGGTGCTCGAAGGCGCTTCGTCGGGCGGCGTGGCCGACCTCTTGCTCGGGCGCGGGGTGACGCCGGTTTCGATCGAAGAAACGCGGGCCCGGGGGCAAGGCAACGGCAATGCCGCGCTGACGCTGTTCAAACCGCGTGTCCAGCATGTCGATATCCTGCTTTTTTCGCGGCAGATCCATACCCTGCTCAAGGCCGGCGTGCCGATCATGCGCGCCCTGAATGGCTTGCAGGAATCGGCCACCAATCCGGCGATGAAGGAGGTCATCCGCGACGTGCGCGAAAGCCTGGAGGCCGGCCGTGAACTGTCGGTGTCCCTGGCTCGCCATCCCAAGGTGTTTTCCTCCTTCTACATTTCCATGGTGCGGGTTGGCGAAGCGACCGGCCTGCTCGATGAAATATTCCTGCGCTTGTTCGAGCACCTGGAGTTCGAGCGTTTCATGCGCGAACAGGTGAAGTCCGCGCTGCGCTACCCGATGTTTGTGGTGATTGCGATGGCGGTGGCCATCGTGGTCGTCAACCTCTTCGTCATTCCGGCCTTTGCCAAGGTGTTCCAGGGGTTTGGTGCGGAGTTGCCGCTGATGACGCGGCTGCTGCTCGGCTTTTCGGATTTCATGGTCACCTGGTGGCCGGCCATGCTGGTCGCCCTCATTGGCGGTATTGTCGCCTTCCGCGCCTGGGTGGGAACGCACGCCGGACGCATGCAATGGGAGGCCCTGGCCCTACGCTTCCCGATTGCCGGAAAGATCGTCAGCAAGGCCGCGATGGCCCGCTTTGCCCGCAGCTTCGCACTGAGTACGCGCAGCGGCGTGCCAGTCATGCAGGCGCTCAGCAACTCGGCGCAGACCGTCGACAACAGCTATATCGCAGCCAAGATCGAAGGCATGCGCGATACCGTCGAGCGTGGCGAAAGCGTCTTGCGGGCCAGCATCGCGTCAGGATTCTTCACGCCGGTCGTGCTGCAGATGGTGGCGGTAGGCGAGGAGTCAGGTGCCCTCGACGACATGATGGAAGAGGTCGGCCAGATGTATCAGCGCGAAGTCGAGTACGAACTGAAAACGCTCGGCCAGCAAATCGAACCGATCCTGATCGTTTGTTTGGGGGCGCTGGTACTGATTCTGGCGCTAGGCATCTTCCTGCCGATGTGGGATCTCGGCAAGGTGGCCATCAAGCGATGAACGGCCATGCGACGCTATTACGAATTCGCCCTCGTCGTGATTCTGATTTCGGTGTTGGCGCTGGTCTTGTTGCGCGCATTGGGCGTTGCCCAGAAGGATATGGAAGAAGCCGGCGTACAGGCCGAGGCCGCCGCGATTCGCACACAGATTCTGGAAGCCGTGGCTCATCGCGAAACCTTCGGCGGCCAACTGCCGCCAGGCGACAACCCGATGGATTGGATCAGCGCCCGGCCCTACAACTATATCGGCGAGCGCAACGGTGTGCCGGCAGAGAGCGGGGTATGGTTTTTTGACAAAAATGCAAAAATTCTGGTCTACCGTTTTCGGGATGGGCATCTCGCGTGCTTCAGACTCAGCCGGGATGCAGGCAGTAGCGGTCTTCGCGGTGTTGTTTCCGGTGTCGGCCTATTGCGGCTTGACGATAAATTCGAATGAGCCTTGAGAAAGCGAGCACATATGACTAAAGTGAGAAGCCTTTCGTCCGTTAAGATACCGATGAGCCATCGTAATTTGCCGCGCAAAGCCAGCCACAAGGGTTTTACCCTGATCGAACTGATTGTCGTCGTCATCATCCTGGGGATTTTGGCGGCAGTGGCTTTGCCGCGCTTCATCAACCTGCAGCGCGATGCGCGCATCGCCAAACTGCAGGCAGCGCGCGGCAG
>JAEUOE010000029.1 GCA_016790885.1 Dechloromonas sp.
TTCGGCTTAGGCGGAGAGCTTGGACAGATCGGCGACCTGGTTCATCGCTGCGTGCAGCTTGGCGAGCAGGCCGAGCCGGTTGGCGCGCAGGGCCGGATCGTCGGCATTGACCATGACGCCATCGAAGAAGGCATCGACCGGCGCACGCAGCGCGGCCAGCGCCGACAGCGATTCGGTGTAGTCGCCGGTGACAAAGGCAGCATCGGCACGCGGCACGACATCAACCAGCGCATCGTGCAGCGCGACTTCGGCGGCTTCCTTGAGCAGGGCATTGTCGACCACGGCTTCGACCGGGTTGTCGACCTTCTTAAGGATGTTGCCGACGCGCTTGTTGGCAGCAGCCAGCGCGGCCGCTTCCGGCAGCGCCGAGAAGGCACGGACGGCGGCAAGGCGCTTGGGAATGTCACCGAGGCGCTGCGGACGCTGGCTGACCACGGCATCGACCTCCTGCGCGGTGTAGCCCTGCTCGCGCAGGCTGCCGGCGAGGCGGTCATAGACGAAGTCGGCGAGCGCGGCTTCTGCCGGCTTGAAGCCTTCGATGCTGGCAAAGGCGGCGTTGGCGACGGTCAACATGGAATCCAGCGGCAAATCGAGATTACCCTCGGCGAGCATGCGGATGACGCCCAGCGCGTGGCGGCGCAGCGCGAACGGGTCCTTGTCTCCCGTCGGAATCTGGCCGATGCCGAACATGCCGACCAGCGTTTCCAGCTTGTCGGCCAGCGCGACGACGGTGCCGACACGACCGCGCGGCAGGCTGTCGCCGGCGAAACGCGGCTTGTAGTGATCTTCGATGGCATCGGCGACGTCGGCGTTCAGGCCGTCGTGCTGGGCGTAGTAGCGGCCCATGATGCCCTGCAGTTCCGGGAACTCGCCGACCATGTCGGTCAGCAGGTCGGCCTTGGCCAGCACGGCAGCCTGTTCGGCGTGCTGCACCAGCTCCCCGCCGCCGAGTTGTTCGGCGATGGCGCGGGCGATGGCGGCAACACGCTGCATGCGCTCGCCCTGGGTGCCCAGCTTGTTGTGATAGACGACCTTGGACAGGCCGACGACGCGGCTTTCCAAGGATTTCTTGCGGTCCTGGTCGAAGAAGAACTTGGCATCGGCCAAGCGCGGGCGCACGACGCGCTCGTTGCCGCCGATCACCGCCGAGGCGTCGGCTGGGCTGATGTTGCTGACCACCAGGAACTTGTTGGTCAGCTTGCCGGCCGCATCGAGCAGCGGGAAGTACTTCTGGTTGGCCTTCATGGTCAGGATCAGGCATTCCTGCGGTACGGCCAGGAATTCTTCCTCGAACTGGCCGACCAGCACATTCGGGCGCTCGACCAGGGCGGTGACTTCATCGAGCAGCGCATCATCCTCGATTGGTTTGCCGCCGGCCTGGGCGGCAGCGGCGGCGAGCTGGCGGACGATTTCGGCACGGCGCTCGGCGAACGAGGCGATCACGGCCCCGTCACGCTTCAATGTCTCGGCATAGCTGTCGGCATCGGCGATGCGCACCGGATCGACGGCAGCCTCGAAACGATGGCCCTTGGTGGTGTTGCCGGACTTCAGGCCGAGTACGGAAACGGGCACGACATCGGCCCCGTGCAGGGCGACCAGTGCGTGCGCCGGGCGCACGAAGTTGACGCTGCTCCAGCCATCCTGCAGCTGGTAGCTCATCACCTTGGGAATCGGCAGCGCGGCCAGCGCGGCCTCGACCGCCTTCTGCAAACCCTCGGCCAGGGTGGCGCCCTTGGCCAGGCTGTCGTAGAACAGGATGTCCGCCTTGCCGTCGTTTTCGCGGCGCAGGGCGGCAACCGCAGAGGCATCGGCACCCAGCGCCGACAGCTTCTTGAGCAGGGCCGGCGTGGCGTTACCGCTCGCATCAAGGCCGACGGCGACCGGCATCAGTTTTTGCACCACCGGCTTGTCAGCGGCCACGGCGAGTACGCCGGTCACATGAGCGGCCAGGCGGCGCGGCGAAGCGTAGGCGGTCACAGCGGCGTTGTCGCCGGTCAGGCCGTCCTTTTTCAGCGAATTGGCCAGTGCGGCAGAGAAGGCTTCACCCAGCTTCTTCAGCGCCTTGGGCGGCAGTTCTTCAACGAAGAGTTCGAGGAGGAGATTCTTGGCGGTCATGTCAGGCAGCTTTCTTGGCGTTCTGTTCTTCGAGCTTGGCCAGCACTTCGCCGGCCCATTCCCTGGGCGCCATCGGGAAGCCAAGGCGGGCGCGGGAATCGAGGTAGGCTTGCGCCACGGCGCGGGCCAGGTTGCGGATGCGGCCGATGTAGGCGGCACGCTCGGTCACCGAGATGGCGCCGCGCGCGTCGAGCAGGTTGAAGGTATGGGCGGCCTTGAGTACCTGCTCGTAGGCCGGTAGCGCGAGCTGGGTGCTCATCAGGTGCTGGGCCTGCTTCTCGTGCGCGCCGAAGGCGTGGAACAGGAAGTCCACATCGGAATGCTCGAAGTTGTAGGTCGATTGCTCGACTTCGTTCTGGTGATAGACGTCGCCGTAGGTCAGGCCTTCCGTCCAGGTCAGGTCGTAGACGTTCTCGACGCCCTGCAGGTACATGGCGAGGCGCTCGATGCCGTAGGTGATTTCGCCGGTGATCGGCTTGCAGTCGATGCCGCCGACCTGCTGGAAGTAGGTGAATTGCGTGACCTCCATGCCGTTCATCCAGACCTCCCAGCCCAGGCCCCAGGCGCCCAGGGTCGGGTTTTCCCAGTCGTCCTCGACGAAACGCACATCGTTCTTCTTCAGGTCGAAACCGAGGGCTTCCAGCGAACCGAGGTAGAGCTCAAGAATGTTGTCCGGTGCCGGCTTCAATACCACCTGGAACTGGTAGTAATGCTGCATGCGGTTCGGATTTTCGCCGTAGCGGCCATCTTTCGGACGGCGCGACGGCTGCACGTAGGCGGCCTTCCACGGCTCGGGGCCGATGGCGCGCAGGAAGGTGGCGGTGTGGCTGGTGCCGGCGCCGACTTCCATATCGTACGGCTGGAGCAGGGCGCAGCCTTTGTCGCTCCAGTATTGCTGCAGGCGCAGAATGATTTCTTGAAAGCTGGGTTTCTTGCTGGTGGTCATGGGACGCACTCGGAAAGACGGAAAGCCTTGGATTTTACTAGCTTTTGTTGCGACGCGGCAGGCGACGGCCGAGGCTGCTGAAAAGCCCGTCCGGCGCGCCACGGAGGGCTTTGCTGGGGGTGCTTTTGCGGCGCTGGGTGTTGTTGTTATGCAACACTGCATTTGCCATCTGGCGCCGGAGTGTTTGACGAAAGTCAATCAAATCAATAAACTGCCGTTATGTTGCGGTGCAACATCGCGCCTGAGCCGATGTCGTGCCCCCCGTAACCGTTCGCTGTCGGCGTGGTTTGCCGCAGTGGCAACAGTGAAGGAGGTCGCATGAACGCTTCGACCGTTCTACCGCCTGCCATGCAGCGCGTATCCACCCTGCTTGTTCAGGGTTTCCAGAAATTCCTGATGGTCGCTGGCCTGGTTTTCATCGCCGGTTTGATTGGTGTCCAGAGTGGGCGCCTGACCCTGGGCAGTTTTCTTATCCCGTCATTGTCAGCGGCTGAATTGCCGGTTGCCGACGAGGCAGCGGGCCTTGCCGACGAGGCGCCTGCAGTTTCCCTCGAGCCGCGTTTGAGCGCCGCGATGGATTACGTATCGCGCCGTTACAAGGTGTCAGCCGAGGCGGTGCAGCCCATTTTTGCCACAGCCCAGGCCGTGGGCCACGAACTGCACATCGACCCGTTGCTGATCATCGCCATCATCGGTGTCGAGTCCAGCTTCAACCCGTTTTCGCAGAGCGGTTTCGGCGCCCAGGGCCTGATGCAGGTCGTGCCGCGTTTTCACCAGGACAAGTTGCCCGAGGAGGCGTCCTTCCTCGATCCGGTGACCAACGTTCAGGTCGGCGCGCGCGTGCTCAAGGAATACATTCACCGCCATGGCGGGCTGGAAGAAGGCTTGCAGCAATTCGGCGGCGCATTGAACGATGCCGGCCGGCGTTACGCCGGCAAGGTGCTGGCCGAGCGCCAGCGCCTGGAGCAGGCCGTGCAACGCGTGCGCTCGGCCTGACGCACGGCCGGGAACCTGTGGCGGCAGGGCGGGTCCGATGGGCATTGTCCTGCTCCGAGTGAAACACCATGTCCTCATCCCCCACTGCGCTGGCCACCCTGGCGGGCGGCTGCTTCTGGTGCACTGAAGCTGCCTTCGAACAACTGGCCGGCGTTGTCTCGGTGCTGCCCGGCTACATGGGCGGCCACGATCCGGCACCGACGTACGAGGCTGTCTGCCGAGGCGGCACGGGCCATGCCGAAGTGGTGCAGATCGCCTTCGATCCGGTCGTCATCGACTACGAGACGTTGCTGACCGCGTTTTTCACCATCCATGACCCGACCACCCTGAATCGCCAGGGACACGATGTCGGCACGCAGTACCGTTCGGCCATCTTCTATCACGACGATGCCCAGCGGGCTGCCGCCGAGGCCATGATCGCCCGCCTTACGGCCGAGGGCGTGTGGTCGGCACCCATCGTCACCGAAGTCAGCCCGGCCGCCAGCTTCTTCGTTGCCGAGGCCTATCACCACCAGTATTTCCGCCGTAATCCCCAGCAGGCTTACTGCATGGCCGTGGTGGCACCGAAAGCCATGAAGCTGCGCCGTGTTTTTGCCGAGCGCCTGAAGGCCGACTGATCAGCTCCGGCGCCGCAGGCCGAATACCAGCAGGACGAGGATCAGGCCAACAGCCGGCCAGTCGCCCCAGCGACCATAAGGCGTCAGGCCGCCATGGGCACGAATTTCGCCGGTCAGCACGCCGGTCGTGAAGGGTGGCAGGCTGGCCTGGATGACGCCATCGGCACCGACGATGGCGGTCATGCCGGTATTGGTGGCGCGCAGCATCGGGCGGCCGGTTTCCAGGGCGCGCATCTGGGCGATCTGCAGATGCTGCGGCTGGGCCAGCGAACGGCCGAACCACGCGGTATTGGACAGGTTGGCGAGGATGCCGGCCTGCGGCAGGGCGCGGATGATCTCGTTGCCGAAAACGTCCTCGTAGCAGATATTGGCTGCCACCTGCTGCCCGGCTACGGCCAGCGGTGCCTGCTTTTCCGGCCCGCGCGAAAAGGACGAGGCCGGAATGTTGGCATAGGCCATGAACCAGGCGAAGCCGGGTGGAATGAACTCGCCGTAGGGCACCAGATGGCTCTTGCTGTAGGTTTGCAGGGGCGAGCTGCCGAGGCTGACCGCGCTGTTGTAGTAAGCGTTGCCATCGCCGGTCAGCGTGCCGAAGATGATGTCGCCGTGTTGCCGGCGGGCGAGTGTTTTCAGTGCCTCGACATAGGGTGCCGGCAACTGGTCGAGAAAGACCGGGAAGGCGGTTTCCGGCAGCAGGGTGAGCTGGGCAGGGTGCGCTTCGATCAATTCACGGTAGAGCTCGAGGGTACGGAAGAAGGCTTCCGGCCGGAATTTCATCTCTTGCGGAATGTTGCCCTGCACCAGCGCTACGCGTAGCGGCTCGCCCGTCGGCGTGGTCCACGCGACTTGCCCCAGTGCCCAGCCGGAAGCGATGAGCAAAGCGATGACCGGCAGGCCGCTGCGCCAGCGCAGGAGCAGGGCGCCGCTCAGGGCTACCAGCCAGGACAGGCCAAAGACGCCGAGCAGCGGTGCGAAGCCGGCCAGCGGGCTGGGCGGGGCTTGCGCGTAGCCGAGGGCCAGCCAGGGGAAGCCGGTGAACAGCCAGCTGCGTATCCAGTCGCCCAGGGCCAGCAGGCTGGCGAACAGGATGGCTTGCTGCCAGAAATGCAGTGGTTGCCGGTGCTTGAAGATCCAGCCGGCTGCCATCGGGAACAGCGCCATCACCGCGCAGAACAGGAAGGCGGCCGGCCCGGCCAGCCACCACGGCATGCCGCCGAAGACGGACAGGCTGACATAGACCCACGACACGCCGCACAGGAAGAAGCCGAGGCCGAAGGTAAATCCGGTGAGCAGCCCCTGGCGGGGTGTTTCGGCGCGCAGCAGCAGCGCGAACAGGCCGCCCCAGATGACGGGGGCCAGCCAGAACAGGCCGAAGGGGGCGAAACACAGGACGCCGGCTGCGCCGATCAGCGCCGCCAGCCCGTAACGCCCGACAGCCCGCTCAGGCAGCCGGTTGATCAACACCGTTCGCGGGCTTGGGTGGGTCGACGAGCAGGGTGTACAGGCGGCGGCTGTCGGCGCGCAGCACCTGGAAGCGCACGCCATCGATATCGACGACCTCGTTGCGCTTGGGGACACGGCCCAGGTGACGCAGGATCAGGCCGCCGACGGTGTCGAATTCCTCGTCGGAAAAGGTGGTCGCGAAGGCTTCGTTGAAGTCCTCGATCTCGGTGCGCGCCTTGACGCGGTAGCGTCCGGAAGCATCGAGGCGGACGTTGTCGTGCGTTTCGTCGAAGTCGTACTCGTCCTCGATGTCGCCGACGATCTGCTCCAGTACGTCCTCGATGGTGACCAGGCCGGCGACGCCACCGTATTCGTTGACGACGATGGCCATGTGGTTGCGCGATACGCGGAACTCGCGCAGCAGCACGTTCAGGCGCTTCGATTCGGGAATGAAGACGGCCGGCCGCAGCCAGTCGCGCAGGTCGAAGTTCTCTTCGGTGTGGATGCGCAGCAGATCCTTGGCGAGCAGGATGCCCAGCACGTTGTCGCGGTCGCCGTCGATGACCGGGAAGCGGGAGTGGGCAGCCTCGATGACGATGGGGACGATCTCGGCGAGCGGGTCGTCGACGTCGATGACGTCCATTTGCGCCCGCGGGATCATCACATCGGTAACGCGGGTGTCGGAGGCGGCCAGGGCGCCTTCGATGATGGTCAGCGCATCGGCGTCCATCAGGTTGCGCTCGTAGGCCGAGTGCAGGATTTCAAGCAGCTGCTCGCGATCTTCTGGTTCGCGCAGCAGCAGGGAAGTCAGTCGTTCGATGAAACTCGGTTTACTGTCGGGGTCCATAAGTCTTAGGCGGCGTAAGGATCGGGGTAACCCAGCGCAGCAAGTATTTCCTTTTCTTCGTTTTCCATGGCTTCGGCATCATCGTCATTGTCATGATCCCAGCCTTGTAAATGCAGCATACCATGCACCGTCAGGTGGGCGTAATGCGCGGCCAGCGGCTTGTTCTGCTCGCTTGCTTCGCGCGCCACGACGCTCGGGCAGATGACCAGGTCGCCCATCACCACGGGTTCGGTGTCATACGGAAAGGACAGCACATTGGTCGCGTAGTCCTTGCCCCGGTACTCGGCGTTCAACTCCTGGCCTTCGTCGGGATCGACCAGGCGGATGGTGATTTCGCCGCCGCCGACCAGTGCGGCACGGGCCCAGCGCACGAAATCAGCGCGCAAGGGTAGGCCTTCGCGGTTACAGGCGTATTGCACGGAGAGGTTAAGTCGCTTGCTGGCGTTTTTCATAGGCGTCGACGATGCGGGCGACCAGCGGGTGGCGCACCACGTCTTCCTTCTTGAACTGGGTGAAAGCGATGCCGCGTACATCGTGCAGCACGTCGATGGCTTCCTTTAGGCCGCTCTTGTGGCCCTTGGGCAGGTCGATCTGGGTAATGTCGCCGGTGACCACGGCCTTGGCGCCGATGCCGATGCGGGTCAGGAACATCTTCATCTGTTCCGGCGTCGTGTTCTGCGCTTCGTCGAGAATGATGAAGGCGTGGTTCAGCGTGCGGCCGCGCATGAAAGCGAGCGGCGCGATCTCGATGGCGCGCTTTTCGTACAACTTGGCGACGCGGTCGGCGCCCATCAGGTCGTACAGCGCGTCGTACAGCGGGCGTAGGTAGGGGTCGATCTTCTGCGTCAGGTCGCCGGGCAGGAAGCCGAGGCGTTCGCCGGCCTCGACGGCCGGGCGGGTCAGGATGATGCGCTCGACCAGGTCGCGCTCGAAGGCATCGACCGCCGAGGCGACGGCGAGATAGGTCTTGCCGGTGCCGGCCGGGCCGATGCCGAAGGTGATGTCGTGTTCCTGGATCTGTTTCAGGTATTCCACCTGGCGCGGCGTACGGCCATGCAGTTCGGTCTTGCGCGTGATCAGTTGCGGCCCGTCCACGGGGCCTTCGGCGGCGCGCGAAATGCGGCGCACCGGCGCGTTGAGAAATTCGATCAGGCCGAGCTGGATTTCATCGACCGACAGCGGCTGGCGCGCCATGGCGTAGAAGTGGCGAATGGCATCGGCGGTCAGCAGGGCCTTGTCGCCGGTGATCGAAAACCGCTCGTTGCGGCGGCGGATCACCACGTCGAACCCGGTTTCGATCTGCCGGATGTTCTCGTCCAGCGGGCCGCACAGGTTGGCGAGCAGGGTGTTGTCGACCGGTGCGAGGGCGCACTCGATCGGCTTCGACTTGGGGGCGGGCTTAGTTTTCGCGGATGACAATTTCGCCTCGCAGGCTGTGCGGTAAGGCTTCGGTGATACGGACGTCGACAAAGGTGTTGATCAGGCGAGGGTTGCCGGCAAAGTTGACGATCCGGTTGTTGTCGGTGCGCCCGGCCAGTTCGTTGGCATCCTTCTTGGAGGTGCCCTCGACCAGCACGCGCTGCACGCTGCCGACCATCGACCGGCTGACTGCCTGCGCCAGTTCGTCGATACGCTTCTGCAGGCGGGCCAGGCGGGCGGACTTCACGTCGGCCGGCGTATTGTCGTCCAGTTCCAGCGCCGGCGTACCGGGGCGCGGGCTGTAGATGAAGGAGAAGGAGGCGTCGAATTCGACGTCGTCGATCAGCTTCATCGTCTTTTCGAAATCATCGTCGGTTTCGCCGGGGAAGCCGACGATGAAGTCGGTGGACAGCGAAATGTCCGGCCGTGCCGCCCGCAACTTGCGGATGATGGATTTGTACTCGAGGGTCGTATAGCCGCGTTTCATGGCGGCCAGTATGCGGTCGGAGCCGGCCTGTACCGGCAGGTGCAGGTGCGACACCAGCTTCGGCACCTTGGTGTAGGTGTCGATCAGGCGCTGCGTCATCTCGCGCGGGTGCGAGGTGGTGTAGCGGATGCGCTCGATGCCTGGCACCTCGGCGATGTACTCGATCAGCATTGCCAGGTCGGCCTTCTCGTCGGTGCCTTCCATGTCGCCGCGATAGGCGTTCACGTTCTGGCCGAGCAGGGTGACTTCGCCGACACCGTGCGCAGCCAGATCGGCTACCTCGGTCAGTACGTCAGTAAATGGCCGCGACACTTCGCCGCCGCGGGTGTAGGGCACGATGCAGAAAGTGCAGAACTTGGAACAGCCTTCCATGATCGAGACAAAGGCGGTGGCGCCCTTCACCTCGGCCGGCGGCATGGCGTCGAATTTCTCGATTTCCGGGAAGGAGACATCGACCGCTGCCTTGTCCTTGCTCTTGCGCTCGGCGATCAGCTGCGGCAGGCGGTGCAGCGTCTGCGGGCCGAACACGATATCGACGTAAGGGGCCCGGGCGACGATGGCCTCGCCCTCCTGGCTGGCCACGCAACCGCCGACGCCGATCACCAGGTTCGGGTTCTGCTGTTTCAGGTGCTTGACCCGGCCGAGATCGTGGAAAACCTTCTCCTGCGCCTTTTCGCGCACAGAGCAGGTGTTGAACAGGATGATGTCGGCCTCTTCCGGGTTGTCCGTCTTGATGACGCCCTCGGCGGCATGGAGCACGTCGGCCATCTTGTCCGAGTCGTACTCGTTCATCTGGCACCCAAAAGTGCGGATGAAAAGCTTTTTGGTCATGGAAATGCTTTAAAAATCAGTGGGTGACGCCGCGATGTTACAGGGCGGAAAAGTCGCGCATTATAACGCGGTTGACCATCCCTCCGCCTCCCCTCTATAATTCGCGCCCTCTAAGCGTGGTGATGTAGCTCAGACGGTTAGAGCGGTGGATTCATAACCCACAGGTCGGCAGTTCGATTCTGCCCATCACCACCAGTAACACCCAAAGCCCGCTGATTCGTCAGCGGGCTTTGTCGTTTACGCCCGTGAAGTCAGGTGCTTGACCCTGTATGCAGCTGTTTCTGCCGGGTCTCGAACTCCTTGCGTAGTTCGCGGCGAAGTTGGGCGGCCCGGTAGCGGCGGATTTCGTCGGGGGTCTTGGGTTCCAGCGGCGGGACGGGCGTGGTCCGGCCGCTGTCATCGACCGCAACCATGGTCAGGAAGCAGCTATTGGCGTGGCGGATGACCTGGTCGCGGATGCTTTCGGCCAGCACCTTGACGCCGATTTCCATCGAGGTATTGCCGGTGTAATTCACTGAGGCGAGGAAAGTGACCAGCTCGCCGACATGGATGGGCTGACGGAACATGACCTGGTCCACCGACAGGGTGACGACGTACTGGCTGGCATAACGGCTGGCGCAGGCGTAGGCAACCTGGTCAAGCAGCTTGAGGATGGTGCCGCCGTGAACGTTACCGGAGAAATTGGCCATGTCCGGCGTCATCAGCACGGTCATGGCGAGTTGGTGTTTGGGCAGATGCATTGCGGTGATCCGGAAAGAAAAACGGCCAGGGACGGTAAGCCGTCGCTGGCCGTAGTTTAGGGCATCGGCGAATCAGGCCGGGGCCGAGCTGCGAATCAGATGATCGAAGGCCGACAGCGAAGCGGTTGCGCCGGCCCCCATGGCGATGATGATCTGCTTGTAGGGCACGGTGGTGCAATCGCCGGCAGCAAACACACCCGGCAGGCTGGTTTGGCCTTTGGCGTCAATGACGATCTCGCCGAACTTGCTCAGCTCGACAGAGCCTTTCAGCCAGTCGGTATTCGGCAAGAGGCCGATCTGCACGAAGATGCCTTCCAGTTCGACCTGCTTTTCCTCACCCGATACGCGGTCCTTGTAACGCAGGCCGTTAACCTTCTGGCCGTCGCCGGTGACTTCGGTGGTCTGCGCCGACTTGATGACGGTGACGTTGGGCAGGCTGTTGAGTTTGTTCTGCAGTACGGCATCGGCACGCAGCGTATCGGCAAATTCAAGCAGGGTGACATGGGCAACGATGCCAGCGAGATCAATGGCTGCTTCGACGCCGGAGTTGCCGCCGCCAATGACTGCCACGCGCTTGCCCTTGAAGAGCGGACCGTCGCAGTGCGGGCAGAAGCAAACGCCCTTGGCCTTGTATTCCTTCTCGCCCGGTACGTTCATTTCGCGCCAGCGGGCGCCGGTCGACAAGATGACCGTCCTGGCCTGCAGCTTGGCGCCGTTTTCCAGTTCGACGGCGACCAGGCCGCCATTTTCGCTGGCCGGGATCAGTTTGCCGGCGCGTTGCAAATTCATCACATCAACGGCGTATTCCTTGACGTGCTGCTCCAGCGAGGCGACCAGTTTTGGACCTTCGGTGTGCGGTACGGAGATGAAGTTTTCGATGCCCAGGGTGTCCATTACCTGCCCACCGAAACGCTCGGTAACGACGCCCGTGCTGATGCCCTTGCGGGCCGCGTAGATGGCGGCTGCCGCACCGGCAGGCCCGCCACCGATGACGAGCACGTCAAAAGCGGCTTTCTTGCCGAGTTCTTCGGCGGCACGGGCTGCTGCACCCGTGTCGACCTTGGCGAGGATTTCCTCGATCAGCATGCGGCCGGCGCCAAATTCGGCGTCGTTCAGGTAGGTGGTCGGCACGGCCATGATCTGGCGGGCGTTAACCTCGTCCTGGAACATGGCACCGTCGATCATGGTGCTGGTTATGTTCGGATTGAGCACCGCCATCAGGTTCAGCGCCTGCACGACATCCGGGCAGTTGTGGCAGGAGAGGGAAATATAGGTCTCGAACTTGAAACTGCCGGGCAGGGCCTTGATTTGCTCGATGACTGCCGGCTCGACCTTGGGCGGGTGGCCGCCGGTTTGCAGCAGGGCGAGGACCAGCGAGGTGAATTCGTGGCCCATGGGCAGGCCGGCAAAGTGGATGCGCGGGGTTTCGCCAGGCAGGCCGATAGCGAAGGACGGGATGCGGGTAAAAGTATCGGTTTCGCGCAGACTGACCTTGTCGGAGCAATCCAGGATGTCGTTCAGCAGGGCGCGCATTTCCTGGCCCTTGGGGCTGTCATCCAGCGCAGCAAGCAGTTCGATCGGGCGTTGCAGGCGTTCGAGATAGGCCTTCAGTTGGCCTTTGATGGCGGTATCAAGCATGGTGTTCTCCCTGGTGTTGTTCTTGAATCTCACTGAAAAGCGGCGGGACTCCGCCGCTTTGCGCTGAAATCCCGCTGCCGGGGGAGCGGCGGGAAGTTTTTCTCTGTTGGTGGTTGGCGCGTGTTTTTTAGATCTTGCCGACCAGGTCCAGCGACGGAGCCAGGGTCTTTTCGCCTTCCTTCCACTTGGCCGGGCAGACTTCGTTCGGGTGGGCGGCGGTGTATTGGGCGGCCTTCAGCTTGCGCAGGGTTTCGGAAATGTCACGAGCGATCTCGTTGGAGTGAATTTCAACAGTCTTGATCACGCCGTCCGGGTTGATCACGAAGGTGCCGCGCAGGGCCAGGCCTTCCTCGTCGATATGCACGTCGAAAGCGCGGGTCAGTTGGTGAGTCGGGTCGCCAACCAGCGGGAACTGGGCCTTGCCGACGGCCGGGGAGGTTTCGTGCCAGACCTTGTGCGAGAAGTGGGTATCGGTGGTGACGATGTAGACTTCTGCGCCGGCCTTCTGGAACTCGGCGTAGTTGTTGGCGGCATCCTCGATTTCGGTCGGGCAGTTGAAGGTGAAGGCGGCCGGCATGAAGACGACGACAGACCACTTGCCCTTCAGGCTGGCTTCGGTGACTTCGATGAACTTGCCGTTGTGGAAAGCCTGTGCCTTGAACGGTTGAACCTGAGTGTTGATGAGCGACATCGTTTTCTCCTTGCTTGGGTTAAGTGATTGGTGTGTCTAGGACAGGACGAATATTAGGCAAGCCTCGGTGATTGTTCCAATTGATTGCGTTAATACCGTCGATAGCTGATTGGAATTGGATCATCATGCCCTGTTTTGGTGACTAGGCAAAAAGAACTAGCGACATCCTTGCGTAGGTACTAGGCTTGGTTATCCGTGCGAGCGAAGTTGACTCAAATCAAGTGAATAACCCTACTAATCGGGGAGATTACGCCCCGTGGCAGTTCTTGCTGCCGTCAGCGTTTTCAGGAGGTTGTCCCGCATGAATATTTCCAGTGCCATCCTGCATATCGTGCCCGGTCGCCTGGCCGAGGCCCGAGAGGCCTTGCTTAAGCTTTCCGGCCTGGAGATTCATGCCGAGAGCCCGGAAGGAAAAATGGTCGTCGTGCTGGAAGATGGCGATCTTGAGTCGGCCGCCAACAAATATGTGACCCTGCATGGTATGCCCGGTGTCGCATCGGTTGCCATGGTCTATCAGTACAGTGACGACGAATCAGTAGAAACCGAGGAGGTACAAGCGTGAAACTCAATCGACGCGATTTTATCAAGGCCAATGCGGCCGCAGCGGCCATGTCGGCGGCCGGGATGGCCGCTCCGGGCACGGCGCTCGCCCAGGGTAAGGACGAGATCCGCTGGGACAAGGCAGCCTGCCGCTTCTGCGGTACCGGTTGTGGCGTTCTGGTCGGGACCCAGGAAGGCCGCGTGGTGGCCACCCAGGGTGACCCGGATGCGCCGGTCAACCGTGGCCTGAACTGCATCAAGGGCTATTTCCTGTCCAAGATCATGTATGGCTCCGACCGTCTGAAGACGCCCATGCTGCGCATGAAGGACGGCAAGTTCGACAAGAACGGCGATTTCAAGCCGATCTCGTGGAAGCAGGCCTTCGACATCATGGAAGAGAAGTGCAAGGCAACCCTGAAGGCCAAGGGTGCCGACGGTATCGCGATGTTCGGTTCCGGCCAATGGACGATCTGGGAAGGTTATGCCGCAGCCAAGTTGTGGAAGGCCGGTTTCCGTTCCAACAACCTCGATCCCAATGCCCGTCACTGCATGGCCTCTGCCGTGGCCGGTTTCATGCGCACCTTCGGCATCGACGAGCCGATGGGCTGCTACGACGACATCGAGCATGCCGACGCCTTCTTCCTGTGGGGTTCGAACATGGCCGAGATGCACCCCATCCTGTGGACGCGCATCACGGACCGCAAGTTGTCCAGCAAGCACGTCAAGGTCGGCGTGTTGTCCACCTTCGAGCATCGTTCGTTCGAACTCGCTGACATCCCGATGGTGTTCAAGCCCAGTACCGATCTGGCGATCCTGAACTTCATCTGCCATCACATCATCACGACGGGCAAGGTCAATCAGGACTTTGTCAGCAAGCACGTCAATTTCAAGAAGGGTGAAACCGATATCGGTTTCGGCCTGCGTCCGACCCACCCGCTGGAGCAGAAAGCCACCAGCAACGGTTATCCGGGTGCGGACGGCAAGCCCAAGGGCGACACCGGGAAGTCCACCCCGATCACCTTCGAGGAATTCAAGAAGTTCGTTGCCGATTACCCGGTCGAAAAGGTTGCCAAGCTGTCCGGCGTGCCGGCCAAGGACCTGATCGCCATGGCCGAGTTGTATGCCGACCCGAAGGTCAAGTGCGTTTCCTTCTGGACCATGGGCTTCAACCAGCATACCCGTGGCACCTGGGTCAATAACATGATCTACAACGTGCACCTGCTGGTCGGCAAGATTTCCGAGCCGGGCAACAGCCCGTTCTCGTTGACCGGTCAGCCGTCCGCTTGCGGCACGGCGCGCGAAGTCGGAACCTTCTCTCACCGCCTGCCGGCCGACATGGTCGTCACCAATCCTGAACACCGCAAGCACACCGAGGAACTCTGGGGCTTGCCGGATGGCACCATCAATCCGAAGGTGGGTCTGCATGCCGTCGCGATGGCGCGTGCCCTCAAGGATGGCAAGGTCAATTTCTACTGGCAGCAGTGCAACAACAACATGCAGGCCGGTCCGAACATCAACGAAGAACTGTATCCGGGCTGGCGCAAGCCGGAAAACTTCATCGTCGTGTCTGATCCGTACCCGACGGTGTCCGCCATGGCTGCCGACCTTATCCTGCCGACCGCCATGTGGGTCGAGAAGGAAGGTGCCTACGGTAATGCCGAGCGTCGTACCCAGTTCTGGCGCCAGCAAGTCAAGGCACCGGGCGAGGCACGCTCCGACGTCTGGCAGGTGATGGAATTTGCCAAGCGCTTCAAGGTCGAGGAAGTTTGGCCGGCTGAGTTGATCGCCAAGGATGCCAAGCTCAAGGGCAAGACCCTGTTTGATATCCTGTACGCCAATGGCGTGGTCAACAAGTACAAGCTGAATGAAACGGCACCGGGTTTCGAAAACGACGATTCCAAGCTGCTCGGCTTCTACATCCAGAAGGGGCTGTTCGAGGAATACGCCAAGTTTGGTCGCGGCCATGGCCATGACCTTGCACCGTTCGACACCTACCACAAGGCTCGTGGTCTGCGTTGGCCGGTTGTCGAGGGCAAGGAAACCCTGTGGCGCTTCCGTGAAGGCTACGATCCCTATGTCAAGAAGGGCGAGGGTATCAAGTTCTACGGCCACAAGGACGGCAAAGCGGTCATCTTCGCGCTGCCTTACCAGGATCCTCCGGAAATGCCGGATGCCGATTACAACCTTTGGTTGTGTACCGGTCGCGTTCTGGAGCACTGGCATACCGGCTCCATGACCCGCCGTGTTCCGGAACTCTACAAGTCGTTCCCGGATGCCGTGGTGTTCATGCACCCGGACGATGCACGGGATCGTGGTCTGCAGCGTGGCATGGAAGTCAAGATCGCTTCCCGCCGTGGCGAGGTGGTCATGCGGGTTGAAACGCGTGGCCGCAACAAGCCGCCGCGTGGCCTGGTCTTCATTCCGTTCTTCGATGCTGGTCGCCTGGTAAACAAGGTGACGCTCGACGCCACCTGCCCGATTTCCAAGGAAACGGACTACAAGAAGTGCGCGGTCAAGGTAACGAAGGCTTGACTCGACGATAACAACGAACAGCGGTCGGCGCAGCAAGCCGACCGTCTCTCGGAGGTGAAAAGATGAAATTGATTACCACTCTGGCTTTGGCCGCCGGCATCGCCTTGGGCGGCATCGGCATGGCCAGCGCGCAGGAACTGGTCAACGAAATTGGTGGCGTGACGATCGAGGGGAACTCCAAGGTCAATATGTTCAAGCCCGAGAAGGACCAGGCCAATATCGAACGTAATTTCCAGAAGCAGCCGCCGCTGATCCCGCACAGCGTCAAGGGTTACAACATCACGCAGAACTTCAACAAGTGCATGGATTGTCACTCGAAGGAGCGTGCCGAGGAAACCGGGGCGACCAAGGTTGCCAAGTCGCACTACCTCGATCGCGAAGACAACAAGTTAAAGAACATCTCGCCGCGCCGCTACTTCTGCATGCAATGCCATGTGCCGCAGTTCGACGCCAAACCGCTGGTCGAGAATACCTATAAACCAGCCGCCAAGAAGGGGGAGTGATGAGTCTGAAGAATCTTATGCCCGCCTGGGTTAAGCGCATTGGCGTGACGACGGCATTGCTGCTGTTTGTTGGCGGTATCGTTTTCTGGGGCGGTTTCAACTGGGCGCTGGAAGCAACCAACAAGGAGTCCTTCTGTATCTCCTGTCACGAGATGGAAGAGAACGTGTTCCGGGAATATCAGAACACGGTGCACTACACCAACCGTACCGGTGTCCGTGCCACCTGCCCTGATTGCCACGTGCCAAAGGAATGGGGGCCGAAGATGGTCCGCAAGATCCAGGCTTCCAACGAAGTGCTGCACAAGATCCTGGGTACCATCGATACACCGGAGAAGTTCAACAAGAAGCGTCATGAACTGGCGCAGCACGAATGGGATCGCATGAAGAAGAGCGATTCCCGTGAATGCCGCAACTGCCACAATTACGCTTATATGGACTACACCGAGCAGGGTGACCGTCCGGCCCGCATGCACCCGAAGGCGTTCGACGAAGGCAAGACCTGTATCGACTGCCACAAGGGTATTGCTCACCAGTTGCCGCAGATCGATCAGCACATCGGCAAGCAGAACGAGGGTGCGCTGGAGATCAATCACGGCGACCAGCCCAAGGCTGCAGAAGAAAACGCCGAGAAAAAGTAAGCCTGCTTGATCAGTCGAAAAATGAACCCCGGTCTTGTGCCGGGGTTCTGTTTTGATAGCCCCGAAATATTGCTGTGTTATATGCAAAATTTCGTGTGGAAACCGGTGAAAAGCCGCGCTGGGCCAACACTTTATGGAAAAGGTATGCTACTTTTATTGCGCTGCCGTCAATACGGCCAGTTTTCTTAAACGTTAGAAGGTAACAGGAGGCACTTAGATGAATAAATCCGAGCTGGTCGAAGTTGCTGCAAAAGAAGCTGGTATCACCAAGGCCGCTGCTGACAAGGCGTTGTCTGCCATCATCGGCGCGGTAGTCAAGACCGTAACCAAAGGGGAGTCCGTCACTCTCGTGGGTTTCGGAACTTTCAAGTCCGCAAAGCGCGCAGCGCGCACCGGCAAGAATCCCAAGACCGGCGCCACGCTCAAGATTCCCGCTACTACGGTGCCGAAATTTACCGCTGGTACGGCTTTCAAGGCGTCTGTTGCCGCCAAAAAGACCACTGCCAAGAAAAAGTAATTTCGGCGATTTATTGCATGCGGGGTTCGCCTATGGCGGGCTCCGCTTTTTAGTTTCCAATGAACGATTCCACTCCAGAAAACATCCCCGAGACTCCTGTTGAGAGCCAACCCGCGCCTGCGCCGCAGTTCGATGCACGGCGCCGCTTGCGTGAATTGCTGTCAACGCCCGAACGTGACCGTACCGACGAGCAGTGGGACGAAATCATCGAGCTGGAAATCCAGCTCGCACCAGGCAACCGTGTCTCCGGTAACGAGCAGCCCGGTAGCGCCAACCAGGGACGCAGCGGCCAGCAGCATGGCAAGCCGGGTAGTGGTGGCGGCGGCGGGCAACAACAGAAAAAGCATCGGCCGCGCACCAACAACAATCGCCGGCCGCGTCAGAACAAGCCGCAGTCCGGTGGTGGCGGCAATCAGGCCTGACGGTTTGTTTCAGTCTCGCGAACCGGCATAATTGCCGATATGCAGCAGTTTGATCTGATCATCGTTGGCGGCGGTCTGGCCGGCGCCAGTCTGGCGTTGGCGCTACGCAATACCCGGTTGCGGATTGCCTTGGTAGAGAGCCAGCCGCCCCGTCGCCCTGAGGGCTGGGACGCGCGCGTTTATGCCATCAGCCCGGCTAATATTGAGTTTCTCGACAGCATAGGCGCCTGGCGCCACCTCGATACCGAGCGGATGGTGCCGATTCGGGCCATGGAGGTTCATGGCGATAGCGGCGGCAAGCTGGCGTTTTCGGCTTATGAAACCGGGGTGCCCGAACTGGGGTATATCCTCGAATCCTCGCTGATGGCTTGCGAATTCTGGGAGAGCGCCAAGCGTCAGAGCAACCTCACCCTGTTTTGTCCGGCTCGGCCGGCAGCGCTCGAGTTTCGCCATGATGCAGCCGTACTGCGCCTCGACGATGGTGGGGTGCTGACTGCACCATTACTCGTTGGTGCGGACGGGCGCGATTCCTGGGTGCGTGAGTCGGCTGGTCTTGCGGCGGTCAATACTCCGTACGGCGAGAAGGGGGTCGTGGCCAACTTTGCTACCGAAAGACCGCACCGGAACCGTGCCTTCCAGTGGTTCCGGGATGATGGCGTGCTGGCCTACCTGCCGCTTCCGGGGAATCGAATCTCCATCGTGTGGTCGACGCCCGATGCCCATGCCGACGCCTTGTGCGCGCTTCCCGCCGAGTTGTTTTGCGACCGGGTTGGCGAAGCCGGCGACCAGGTGCTTGGACATCTGACGTGCTTGACGCCACCGACGGCCTTCCCCTTGCGCCTGATGCGTGTGCCGCAGACTGTTGCGCCGCGCCTGGCCCTGGTGGGCGATGCGGCGCATGGCATTCATCCGTTGTCGGGGCACGGTATCAACCTGGGGTTCCAGGACGCCAGGGTGCTGGCCGCCTTGCTGGCGGAAACCCAACCCTGGCAGGACATCGGCGACGAGCGCTTGCTGCAGCGTTATCAGCGGGCGCGGCGTGAAGAGACGGCCCTGCTGCAGATAACTACCGATAGCCTGCGTCGCCTGTTTCGCGAGTCGCCCCCCGGTTTGCGACCGTTGCGCAATTGGGGCCTGAGTCTGACCAATGCGCTGCCTTTTGTTAAGAATGTCCTGGTGCGCTACGCACTTGGGGCGCTTTAGGAGAAATCCATGCTTAAAAAGATGTTGTCCTTGACGTTGGCTGCAGCCTTCGCTTCGCTTGCCGTGGCTGACGAGGCCGATATCAAGAAAGCCATGGAAGCCAGGCTGGGGGCCAAGGTCGAGTCTGTCAGCAAGTCCGGTTATCTAGGTTTGTACGAGGTCTATGCCGACGGCGCGATTTTCTACACCGACGACAAGGTGTCGGCCATCGTCGTCGGTGGTCAGATGATTGACGCCAAGAGCATGAAGAACGTGACCGACGAGCGCATGAAGAAGCTGACGGCCATTCGCTTCAGCGATCTGCCGCTGGATCGCGCCATCAAGCAGGTGCGGGGCGATGGCAAACGCGTATTGGCGACCTTTGAAGATCCCAATTGCGGTTATTGCAAGCGCCTGGCCAAGGAACTGCTGAAGCTGGATAACGTCACCGTTTATGTCTTCCTTTATCCGATTCTTTCTGAAGACTCGGTGCGCAAGTCCAAGCAGATCTGGTGCGCTGCCGACCGGTCCAAGGCGTGGAATGACTGGATGATCGACGGCAAGGCCCCGGCAGGTCGTGAGGATTGCGATACCTCGGCAGTGACCAAAAACCAGGAGTTCGGTCGCAAGCTGAATATCTCCGGAACACCGACCATGTTCTTCGGTGACGGCGAGCGTGTGCCGGGGGCTGTTCCTCTGGCTCGCATCGAGCAGAAGCTGAATCAGGTCAAGTAAGCATGGCTGGCATGCCGCATGCGCGATCGTGTGTGCGGCAAACCCCTGCGGGGCTGCCCGAAAGACGGTTCCTGATGGAAAATGAGGCCCTTGCGCACAGGTTGTGGCGACTTTGTCGCTCGTCGCCGGTGCGCCTTGTGCTGTTTTCGCTGCTGACCTGGCTTGCCGTAGCCTGCCTGATGGTCTTTCTATTGCAGGAAGAGCGTCGCCATGCCGAGCGCAAGGCCGAGGCTGATGCCCTCGGCGTATCGACCCTGCTCGAAGCCCGGCTGGCAGGCATCCTCCAGCGCGTCCAGTCGGACCTCGAACACCTCACCCTGACCCTGCCTGGCGAAGCCTACCGGGCGGATGCCGCAATGAATTGGGGGGTGCGCGTGGTTCGCGAGTTGGGCCTGCGCTCCCGCCTGTTTCCCGAGATCGCTGGATTCCTGATCCTGGATGCCAGTGGAACGCTGCTCTACGCACCAAAGGGGCGTGTCGAGGGCGAAAACTTTCGCGATCGCAGCTATTTCAAAGCCTTTGCCAACAGCCGTGGCGGTGGATTGTTTTTTTCCGAAGTGCAAAATGACCCGCTGTCAGGGCGCCCGGTCCTTAACATTGCTGCGCCGGCGCGCAACGACGCCGGGGCCTTGCTGGGGGTCGTGGTCGCGCAGGTCGATCTGACCTACCTGGCGCAATGCTTCGATAGTGTCGGCGTCGGTGCGAGCGGCGTGGTTTCGCTGCGTCGTGTGGAAGACGGGAGCCTGATCCTGCGCCGACCGTTCGTTCCCGATCTGGTCAACAGGCCGCTGATCAATCATCCGCTTCAGCAGCAACTGGATGCCGGGGTACGTTCCGGTACCTTGCGCATGCGTGCCACGCTGGATGGTGTTGAACGGATCTACGGGTTCCGGCGTGTGGGCGAGTATCCCCTGTTGATCATCGCCGGCCTGGCGAGCAGCGATTATCTGGCCGAGTGGCGCCATGCCTGCTTGCGGGCTGGCATTGTCGGGCTGCTTGTGTTGCTGGCACTGGGGCTGGCCTTGGTCCGCGTCTTGCGTGCCGGGGCGCGCGAAGCGGAAGTCGCTCGCCGTCTGCGCGATAGCGAGGCCCGCTACCGCACGCTGGCCGAAAACAGCCATGATGTGATCTGGACCGTCGATATTCCAACCCGCCGCTACACCTATGCCAGCCCGTCGATCAGCGAAATGACCGGCTATACGGCCGGCGAGGTGATCGGTCAGCCTGTCGATTCCTGGCTGACGGCCGATTCTGCGGCACGTCTCGCCCGCGAAGTCGATCTCAGCCTGCGCCGGATTGCTGCAGGCGACCCGGCGGCGAGCGTGCTGGTCAGCGAACTGGAGTTGGTGTGCAAGGATGGCCGGCAGATCTTTATAGAAGTGGTTGCCAGCTACCTGCTCGATGAGGACGGGGTGGCGCGCAGCATTCTCGGGATTACGCGCAACGTCAGTGAACGCAAGGCTGCGGAAAGTGCGCTCAAGGAGAGCAATCGTCAGTTGCACGCGCGGATCGAGGAAATCGGGCGACTGCAGGTAGCGTTGCAGGAGCTGGCGGTACGTGACAGCCTGACGGGCTTGTACAACCGGCGCTACCTGGACGAGACGCTGGAGCGCGAGGTGTCGCGGGCACGGCGGGAGGGTATCCCGCTGTCGCTGGTCATGCTCGATATCGACTATTTCAAGCGGGTTAACGATACCTACGGTCATCAGGTCGGCGATGAGGTGTTGCGCACCCTGGCGGCCACGCTGTCGGCAGACATTCGTGCCGAAGATGTGGCTTGCCGCTATGGGGGCGAGGAGTTCCTGATCCTGTTGCCCAACATGCCCCTCGGCAATGCCATGCAACGTGCCGAAGCCTGGCGCGCGGCAGTCGAGCGACTCTCGATAGCGCATGGCAACTTCCGCCTGACGTTCACTATCTCCCTCGGGGTTTCGGCTTATCCCGATCATGGCAAGACGCCTGACGAGCTGACCCGCTGCGCCGATCAGGCACTCTACAAGGCCAAGCGAGACGGCCGTAACCGCGTCGTCATTCACTACGACTGAAGCTGGCAGGCATCCGCCGCCACCCCCGAAATCCCCCGTTGTTTTGCGCCACTTTTTACCACATCGGCATGGTGTGGGCTGGTGTGGTTTTGATCCCAATCAACTCCTGACAAGTCACTTTAAGTGTCCATTTCCGTGTGTTGATTTTAAAGGGAAAAATTTTTCAAATTCCGCATTCGGAAGATCATCTAAGTCCTTGTTGTGTAAGAAAAAAATCGTGATTCCACTATTGACTGAGGGGGTTTGTTGTTTTAAAGTGGGTAAACGTGTTGAAAAGTGGGTAAACGGGGAGCGAGACGAGGGATGTTCGAGGGGGCTGCAGCACTCAATCTGGATGCGAAAGGGCGGCTTGCCATTCCGGCAAGGCATCGCGAAGCCCTGCTCGCCGCCAGCGAGGGTTCGCTCGTCCTGACGGCGCACCCCCATCGCTGCCTGCTGCTCTACCCGTCGCCGGCCTGGCAGCCGATCCGTGACCAGGTCCTCAAGGCATCCAGCCTCGATCCGCGGGCGGCGTCGATCAAGCGCGTGCTGGTCGGCAATGCGCGCACCGAGGAGCCGGATTCGGCCGGGCGCATCCTGATTGCGCCGGAGTTGCGCGAATACGCCCAGTTCGAGAAAACCGTCTATCTGGTCGGCATGGGTACCCATTTCGAAATCTGGAGCGAGGCCGGTTGGCGGAAGCAGAACGACCTGGCTGCCGAGGCGCTGTCCGGCGACCTGCCGCCGGGCTTCGGAGATCTCGTGCTGTGACTGGGGGCGGCGCCCACGTCACGGTGCTGCTTGAAGAGGCGGTGGAGGCCCTGGCGATCAAAGCTGACGGTGTCTACGTTGACGCCACCTTCGGGCGGGGCGGGCATAGCCGCCGGATTCTTTCCTGTCTGAGCGAGCAAGGGTGCCTGGTGGCGCTCGATCGCGATCCGCAGGCGATTGCCGCTGGCGAGGCGCTGGGCGATTCCCGTTTTCAGTTGGTGCATCGTGCTTTCGGCGAATTGGCCGAGGCGGCCGATGAAGCCGGAATTTCCGGTGTCGATGGAATTTTGTTTGATGTAGGGGTGTCGTCGCCGCAAATCGACGATGGGGAGCGCGGCTTCAGCTTCCGCTACGACGCGCCGCTCGACATGCGTATGGATACGACGCAGGGCGAGACGGCGGCCGAGTGGCTGGCGCGGGCCGAGGTGAGGGACATAACGGAGGTTATTAGAAACTATGGCGAAGAACGGTTTGCTTTCCAGATTGCAAAGAAGGTTGTGGCTGCTCGGCTCGAACAACCTATTGTCACAACAGGTCAGTTCGCGGCCCTCGTACGCGAGGCCGTGCGCACCCGTGAACCAGGGCAG
>JAEUOE010000037.1 GCA_016790885.1 Dechloromonas sp.
GCCGACAGCCAGGATTCGCGATTGGGCAGGGCGGTCAAACCGTCGAAGGTGCGCAGCTGATCGAGCAGGGCTTCGACTGTTTTTTGCTGGCTGAGGTCAAAAATCATGCCGGTATAGTTGGTCACCTGGCCGTCCGGCCCCTTCACCACGGCAATCGACAGCAGGGCCGGATATATTTCGCCACTCTTGCGCCGGTTCCAGACCTCCCCTTCCCAGGAGCCGGAGAGCGCGAGTTCCTTCCACATCTGCTGGTAAAAGGCAGCATCGTGCCGACCGGACTTGAGGATGCGCGGATGCTGGCCGATGATTTCCTCGCGGCTGTAGCCGGAGACTCTCAGGAAAGCCGGGTTCACCTCGATGATGCGCTGCTCGGCATCGGTGACCAGGATGGATTCGACACTGTTGGCGAAAACGGCTTCAGCCAGATTGAGCTGGTGTTCGGCAACGCGACGGCCGGTCTGGATCTGGCGAACCAGGATGCCGGCCAGCACGAAGGCGAAGAGCACCAGCAGGGCGCTGAGCAACAGTTCCTGCCAGGCACGGCTTTCCTCCTGCTCGGCGCTTATTCCCACAGCCTCGTTCAGGCTGTCCTCGAGCACCTTCATGGCGTCGATCTTGATGCTGGCGACCTGGAACCAGGCCTCCGGCGACGGCAGCGCCACGGCCAACAACGTGGAGGCCGAGCCCTTGCCGTGCGACTCTTCCCACAAGGCAGCAGCCTTGACCTTCTGCCGGATGCGTTCTGCTTCCTTGATGTCGGGCTGCTGCAGTATCTCGCGATACAGGCGCTCGGCATCCGGCTCGGCGAGGCGGGTGAAATTGACCAGGCGGGCCTGCTCGGTCGCCCGCAGGTTGTTGAGGGACAGCATCCGGCCGGCACTGAAGTTGTGATCGGACAGGATGGCGGACAGCAGGGCGCGCTCCTTGCCCGCCGTTTCCTTGGCCTGGGAAAAGGCCACGAAGGCCATTTGCTTGCGGAACAGCGAGGATTTGACCGCATTGCCGAAGGTGCTCAACTGCATGTCGAAAAGGGCATCGACCAGCTCGGTGTAGCGATCCACCGTGTAATCGCGGGAGATTTCCCGATTGCTGACCCGCTGCCGCAATCCCTGCAGCCGATCCGCCACGGCAGCGACGCCGCCGTGAATCGCCTGATCCGTCACATGTTGGCGAACGATGGACTGCAATTCGCCCAGCGAGGCATCGGTGAGCTTTTGCTGGGCGACCAGCATGTCGCCGAAACGATCGCCGCGCGAGGCGATGACGCCGCTGGACAAGCCGCGCTCGCGTTGCAGTTCGTGAATCAGGCGGCTGATCGAACCGCTCGCTCCCATCCATTTGCGGTCGAGGCTGGCATTGCGCAATTGATCGTAGCGCTCGACCAGGCTGTGGATGGCGAAGAACGACAGGGCCAGCAGAAACACCACCAGCAACCACGTGGCATTGCGCCGGATCGGCGCCAGGCTGTCCTGGGTGATCCGTGGGGCGGAGGATTGCAGCCTGTCGTCTGATGTCATACGGTAAATAATTAAAATTCAACAAGCTCGATAATAACGGCAGTCTAGCAGATCTGATAAAATTCGAATTTAATCTCGATCATTTTGGAGCGTGGCATGCGCATTCGGTGGAGCAGCGATCTGGAAACCGGCGTCCGGGCGATTGATCGTCAACACGAAGAGTTGATCGGCATGCTCAACGAACTGGATGCCGCGCATGCCGGCGGCTGCCCGCAATCCGTCCTCGACGACGTGCTGCAGCGGCTCGGCACCTACGTCATCTTCCACTTCGGCACCGAAGAGGCGCTGATGGCCGGCCTGCCGCACAACGAAGCCCATGCCCGGCAGCACCGCCAGGAACACGCCGCCTTCATCGACAAGCTGACCGGCCTGCGCGCTCAAGCTGTCGACAATGGCAGGCAGACGATGGAAACGCTGATCGACTACCTCAACGAATGGCTGTACCAGCACATCCTGAAGAGCGACCGCGAGTTGGCTGCGCTGCTCAACCGGAAACAGGCCGCCAGGCCCCTGCCCTGACGCGGCTTGCCGGCGGCGGCCGAACATCGCCCGCCGCTGTGGCGGGATGCCCCATCAAACCGCACCGCCTTCCTTGAGGTAGCCTTAAGGCAGCCTTAATACTGGCCGTCTAGACTCCGGCGCAGCCCATTCCGGACCCTGCGCCCCAGTCATGCACGCCCGAACCGCCCTGCCCTTCCTCCTTCTGGCCCTGGCCAGCCCGCTCACCCACGGCGCCGAGGCGCTCGCCCTGCAAGCTGCACAGGTCAAGGCCCTGGGCATCGTCACGCAAGCTGTCGGCAGCGGCGACGAATCCCGCCCGGGCACGCTGCCGGCCCGGGTGCTGGTACCCAATGAGCAGATGCGCATCGTCGCCGCGCCGGTCGGCGGCATGATCGAGATGCTGGCCGTGGCGCCCGGATCCCGCGTCAAGCGCGGCCAGCTCGTTGCCCGGCTGGCCAGCCCGCAGGCCCTGGAGTTGCAGCGCGATGCCCTGCAGGCCGGCAGCCAGTCGGCCCTGTTGCAGCAGAGCCTGAAACGCGACGAGCAATTGTTTGCCGAAGGACTGATCGCCGAGGCCCGCTTGCAGGCCACCCGCGCCGCTGCCACCCAGGCCGGGGCGCAAGCCAGCGAACGTCGGCAAGGCCTGGCCCTGGCCGGCATCGCGCCGGGCAAGCTGGGCGGGCCGTTGGCCCTGATCTCACCCATCGATGGCGTGGTGCTCGACCAGTCGGTGCAACTCGGCCAGCGCGTCGAATCGTCGGCACCGCTCTACCGCATCGCCCAACTGTCGCCGCTGTGGCTGGAAATCCAGGCCCCGCTGGCCGTTGCCGCCGGCTTGCGTGAAGGCATGGCGCTCAGGCTGGCCGGCTCCGAGCTGAGCGGCAAGCTGATCGCCATCGGCCGCGCCGTCGATGCGGCCAGCCAGACCGTGCTGCTGCGGGCCAGCATCGCCAGGGGTGCCGAAACGCTGACGCCGGGCCAGGTGGTCGAGGTCGAACTGCCAGCTGCCACCGGCAGTGCCGGCAGCAGCCAGCGCCTGCCCACCTCGGCGCTGATCCGCCACGACGGCCAGACCATCGTTTTCGTGCAGATTGCCGGCGACGCCGAGGGCAGCCGCTTCGAGGCCCGCCCGCTACGCCTGATCAGCCAGGGCGGTGAAACGGCGGTGGCCGACGGGGTGAAACCCGGCGAACGCATTGCAGTAAAGGGGGTGTCCGGTTTGAAAGCCATGTTGACCGGGGTGGGCAAGGAATAATGCTCGCCGCCCTGATCCGCTTTGCCTTGACCCAGCGCCTGCTGGTGCTGGTGCTCACCGCCCTGCTTATCGGCGCTGGCATCCAGTCCCTGCTCGGCCTGCCCATCGACGCCTTTCCCGATGTATCGACCACCCAGGTCAAGATCATCCTGAAAGCCCCCGGCATGACGCCGGAGGAAGTCGAAACCCGCCTTGCCGTGCCGGTCGAGCAGGAAATGCTCGGCATTCCGCATCAGCGCCTGCTGCGCTCGGTGTCGAAATACGCCCTCACCGACATCACCATCGATTTCGAGGATGGCACCGACATCTACTGGGCCCGCCAGCAGGTTGGCGAACGCCTGGCCTCAGCCATGGACAACCTGCCGCCCGGGGTGAGCGGCGGCATGGCGCCGATCACCACGCCGCTCGGCGAAATGTTCATGTTCACCATCGAGGGCGACTTGCCGCTGGCCGACAAGCGGGTGCTGCTCGACTGGGTGATCCGCCCGCAACTGCGCACCATTCCCGGGGTGGCCGACGTGAACAGCCTGGGCGGCGAGGTGCGTACCTTCGAGGTGGTGCCCAATCCGCAACGGCTGGCAGCGCGCGGCCTGGCGCTCAAGGATCTGCAGGCGGTACTCGAAGCCAACAACCGCAACGACGGCGCCGGCCGCCTGGCCGATGGCGAGGAAGCTCTGCTTGTCCGTGCCGAAGGCGCAATCCGCAACCTCGACGACGTGCGCGCCATCGTGCTGCAAGCGCAGAACGGCATCATCGTTCGCGTCGGCGACGTGGCCGAGGTGCGCTTCGGCGCCCTGACCCGCTACGGCGCGGTCACCCAGAGCGGCCAGGGCGAGGCGGTGCAAGGCCTGGTGCTCGGCCTGCGCGGCGCCAACGCCCAGGCCGTGGTCGACGGCGTCAAGGCGCGGCTGGCCGAGATCGCCCCGACCTTGCCGGCCGGCGTCAGCATCCAGCCGTTCTACGACCGCAGCAACCTGGTCGACCGCGCCGTGGGCACGGTGTCCAAGGCGCTGCTCGAAGCCATCGTGCTCGTCGTGCTGCTGCTCCTCGCCTTCCTCGGCAACCTGCGCGCCGCACTGGTCGTCGCGCTGATGCTGCCGCTGTCGGCCCTGGCCACCTTCATCCTGATGCGCCTGTTCGGCCTGTCGGCCAACCTGATGAGCCTGGGCGGCCTGGCCATCGCCATCGGCATGCTGGTCGATGCCGCCGTGGTGGTAGTCGAGAACGTCGAAAGCCAGCTCGCCGACGCCCAGGAGAACCTGCCCACCCTGCACCTGATCTTCCGCGCTGCGCGCGAGGTCGCTGCGCCGGTGACCTCGGGCATCGTCATCATCATTCTCGTTTTTTTGCCGCTGCTCACCCTGCAGGGACTGGAAGGCAAGATGTTCGGTCCGGTGGCGCTGACCATCGTCTTCGCCCTGGCCTCCTCACTGCTCATGGCGCTGACCGTGGTGCCGGTGCTCGCCTCCTGGCTGATCAAGCGCGGCGCGCATCACCAGCCCTGGCTGGTCGGCAAG
>JAEUOE010000065.1 GCA_016790885.1 Dechloromonas sp.
AAACTTGGCCGAGGCGCTCTGCACCACCCAGCGTACCGAACGCTCGACCACCTCGTTCAAATTGACCTGCTCGGGCGTCGCCTTGTCCACGGCCGAAAAGCGCTTGAGGGCATCGACGATGTCGCGCGTGCGCTCGGCCCCCTCGATCATGCCGTCGATCAGGTGCGGCATGTCGGCCAGGATGCGGTCGATGCGCAATTCCTGGCGCATGGCCCGGAGGGCATCATCCTCGGCGGCGTCGCTGGCATGCACCGCTGACAGATAGCTTTCCAGCCGGCTGGCGTAGCGCTTGAGCGACAACACGTTGCCGAGCACGAAGCTGATCGGGTTGTTCAGTTCGTGCGCCACACCGGCCACCAGGCGGCCGAGCGACACCATCTTCTCGGCGTGCAGCAACTGGCCCTGGGTACGTTTCAGGTCGTCGTGGGCCTGGCGCAGCGCCGAGTAGGCCCGACGCAACTCGCCAACCGGCCGGCCGGTGACCACCATGCCCATCAGCTTGCCGGTCTGCGACAGGCGCGGCGTGCAGTTCATCGACACCGGCACCGTCGAACCGTCGCCGGCCCGCAGGAAGAATTCGCAGTCGTGCACGCCTTCCCGGCCATGGCGGGTAAAGATGTCGCGCGCCCGGCTTCGCTCCGCCTCGTCGGCAAACAGGTCGAACAGCGGGGTGTGCACCAGTTCCTCGGCCGCCTTGCCGGCAATATGGCGCAGCGAGGGGTTCACTTCCTCGATCGTGCCGTTGCGGTCGCAGACGATCAGGATGTCCGACATCGAGGCGAGCACGCTCTCGATGAACTGATGCGACTCTTCCAGCGCGGCGTTCTTCTCCTCCAGGGCAACTTCGTACTGCAGGAGGTCGTTGTAGACCTCGTCCATCTTCTGGATGACTTCGATCCATGCCGTCTCGCCGCCCGGCGGCAAGGGTGACTCGGGAAGCGGGTCAGCGGGCGGGACGGTAGTGGACATGGGCGGCGCCGTGTTCGTCGTGGGCGTGGTGGTGCTCGGCTTCGAGCGCGATGAGGTTGAGCTTGCCGTGACGCACGCCGCGTTCAGCCATCAGCGCATCGGCGAACTGGCGGACTTCGGCGGTCGCCCCCTTGAGGATGACGCTTTCCAGGCAGTTGTCGTGATCGAGATGGCTGTGCATGGCCGCCACGGTCAGGTCGTGATGATCGTGCTGCAAGCCGGTCAGGCGCTCGGCCAGTTCGCGTTCGTGATGGTTATAGACGTAGGACAGGTTGGCGACGCAGTGACCGGCCGGCGTTTCGCGCAGGCGATCGCTCTCGATGGCGCCGCGAATCAGGTCGCGCACGGCCTCCGAACGGTTGCTGTAGCCGCGCGCAGCGATCAATTGATCGAACTGGCTGGCCAGGGCTTCATCAAGCGAAATTGTGAAGCGTTCCATGCTGTTTTTGCTCCCTGCTAAATACGGGCGACAACCCGAGTGCTACGATTTTCCCCTCCTGCATTCTAACGCCAGCCACCATGAGCGCCTTGCCCGACACCGAACAGATACGCGATGCCCTGCGCAAGGTCGCCGACCCCGAGGTTGGCGCCAATATCGTCGATCTCGGCCTGGTCTATCGCATCGAGGCCAGCGCCCAGGGCGTGCTGATCGAAATGACCATGACCTCGCCGGCTTGCCCGATGGGCGACCTGATCCTCGACGATGCCTATGCCGAACTCGAACGCATCCTGCCCGTCGATTGCCAGCCGGAAATCCGGGTGGTGTGGGAGCCGCCCTGGCACCCGTCGATGATGAGCGAGAAATGCAGGCTGCGCCTCGGCTGGCAAGAGGACGGGGCCGCCTAGATGGCCGACCTGAGCCCTGGCGGCCGCCTGCCCCTGCTGTTCTTCGGCATGCTTTCCCTGCTCGGCGGCGTGCTGGCCGGGCTGGCCCGCCTCGGCTGGGACGTGCCGGCACCGGCCGCGCTGGCCGCCGGCGTGCATGGGCCGTTGATGATTGCCGCCTTTTTCGGCACCGTCATCAGCCTCGAGCGCGCCGTTGCCATCGGCCACGGCTGGGCCTACAGCGCACCGCTGGCTGCCGGCACCGGCGGCCTCGCCCTGCTTGCCGGCGCACCGCTGCTTGCCGGGCAAGTCCTCGGCACGCTGGCCGCGGTCGGGCTGATTGCCGCCAGTGGCGTCGCCATCCATCGCCAACTGGCAAGCTTCACCGTGGTGCTGCTGCTCGGCGCCGTCTGCTGGCTGGTTGGCAACCTGGCCTGGCTGGCCAGTGGCGACATCACCCTCGCCGTACCGTGGTGGCTGCTCTTCCTGGTCATCACCATCGCCGGCGAGCGGCTGGAACTGACGCGCTTCCTGCCCACGCCGCCGATTGCGCAAAAACTGTTCATCGCCATCGTCGGCCTGCTGCTGCTCGCCGCCGCCCTCGGCACCGACCGCCTGTTCGCCGCCGGCCTGCTCGCCCTGGCGCTGTGGCTGCTGCGCTACGACATCGCCCGCCGCAACATCGGTACGCAGGGGCTCACCCGCTTCATTGCCGCCTGCCTGCTCTCCGGCTACGTCTGGCTGGCTGTTGCCGGCCTGCTCGGCCTGGCCGGCGCCTTCGCTCCCGGCCATGGGTGGCGCGATGCAGCGCTGCACGCCATCAGCCTCGGTTTCGTTTTCGCCATGGTCTTCGGCCATGCCCCGATCATCTTTCCCGCGGTTACCCGCATCAAGATTCCCTACCACCCGGCACTCTACCTGCCGCTGGCCCTGCTTCACCTGACCCTGGCAGCCCGCGTACTCGGCGGACTGACCGACCATTTCGCGCTGCGACAATATGCCGCGCTGACCAACGGGCTCGTACTGCTCGTCTTCATCGCGACGATGGTGACGCTGGTACGCAGCAAAGCCCGGAGAGGACTACCATGAAACGCCACGCCGCCCTGATTCAGCACTCCCGCGAACATCACCTGGCCCTCAAGCTGGCCAGACTCGCACGCTTCGCTGTCGATTCAGGCTCCCCGGAGGCGATCAAACAAGCCGCCGCGACGGTGCGCGAGCAATTTCTCAGCACCCTGGAGGGGCATTTCCGCGATGAGGAAGAAGGCCTGCTGGCCAACCTGGCCGCCATCGGGCAGGAGACGCTGGTCCAGCGCACCCTGGACGAACATGCCCGGCTGCGCGCCCTCAACGACAGCCTGAGCAACCCCGATCGTGCGCTCATGGAGAGCTTCGCCACGCTATTGCACGACCACGTGCGTTTCGAAGAGCGCGAGTTGTTCGAAACCGCGCAGGCATTGCTCTACCAGGAGCACTGACCCCGGCAACCGCCATCCTGCTTGCTGCGGGGAGAGACGGGGTACCCTGATCGTCGCCACGCTGGAAGGCGACGTGCACGATCTCGGCAAGAACATCGTCAAGATGGTGCTGATCGGCAAGGGCTACCGCGTCGTCGATCTCGGCCGCGACTGCCCGGTCGCTACGCTGGTCGCCGCC
>JAEUOE010000113.1 GCA_016790885.1 Dechloromonas sp.
TGCCGCGGCCGGTGGCATGGCCCTGCACAGCGAACTGGCGCTGGCCGAGAAGGGCGCCGCCAAATTGTACGACCTGCCCAAATTCGGCAATGTCAGCCTGCTGCACATCACCGACTGCCACGCCCAGTTGCTGCCCATCTATTTCCGCGAACCGAACGTGAACCTTGGTTTCGGTGACCAGTTCGGCAAGGTGCCGCATCTGGTTGGCGACAACCTGCTCAAGCACTTCGGCTTCAAGCCCAACTCCATCGAGGCGCACGCCTACACCTACCTGAATTTCGAGCAGGCCGCCCGGACCTACGGCAAGGTCGGCGGCTTTGCCCACCTGGCGACGCTGGTCAAGCGCATGAAGGCGACCCGCCCGGGCGCCCTGCTGCTCGACGGCGGCGATACCTGGCAGGGCTCCGGCACGGCGCTGTGGACCAACGCCCAGGACATGGTCGACGCCTGCAAGGCGCTCGGCGTCAATGTCATGACCCTGCACTGGGAATCGACCTACGGCGAGGCCCGGGTCAAGGAAATCGAGGAAAAGGATTTCGCCGGCCAGATCGACATCGTCGCCCAGAACGTCAAGACCACCGATTTCGGCGATGCCGTGTTCAAGCCCTTCGTGATGAAGAACATGAACGGCGTGCCGGTCGCCATCATCGGCCAGGCCTTCCCCTACACGCCGATCGCCAACCCGCGCTGGCAGACCCCGAACTGGAGCTTCGGCATCCAGGAAGAGAACATGCAGAAGACGGTCGACGAAGCCCGTGCCGCCGGCGCCCAGGTCGTCGTCGTGCTGTCGCACAACGGCATGGACGTCGACCTCAAGATGGCCTCGCGCGTGCGCGGCATCGACGCCATCCTCGGCGGCCACACCCATGACGGCATGCCGGCGCCGGTCGTCGTCAAGAACGGCGGCGGCCAGACCCTGGTCACCAACGCCGGCTCCAACGGCAAGTACCTCGGCGTGCTCGATTTCGACGTCAAGAACGGCAAGATCGCCGACTTCCGCTACAAGCTGCTGCCCGTCTTCGCCAACCTGCTGCCGGCGGACAAGGACATGCAGGCCCTGATCGACAAGGCGCGCGCGCCCTACCTGTCGAAACTGAACGAGAAGCTGGCCATCTCGGAAGGCACGCTGTACCGCCGCGGCAACTTCAACGGCACCTTCGACCAGGTCATCCTCGATGCCCTGATGAAAGTGAAGGACGCCGAAATTGCCTTCTCGCCGGGCTTCCGCTGGGGCACCTCGCTGCTGCCCGGCCAGCCCATCCTGATGGAACACGTGCTCGACCAGACCGCCATCACCTACCCGTGGACGACGGTGACCAACATGAGCGGCGAGATGATCAAGACCGTGCTCGAGGACGTCTGCGACAACCTGTTCAACCCCGACCCTTACTACCAGCAGGGCGGCGACATGGTGCGCGTCGGCGGCCTGCAATGGACCTGCGACCCGACCGCCAAAATGGGCCAGCGCATCCAGAACATGATGCTCAAGGGCCAGCCGATCGACCCCGCGAAGAACTACAAGGTGGCCGGTTGGGCTCCGGTGTCGGAAGAGGCGAAGAACTCGGGCGAGCCGATCTGGGATGTCGTCGCGCAATATCTACGTGACATCAAGACGGTCAAGCCGGTTACACTCAATCTCCCGACGCTGAAGGGCGCCGCCAACAATCCGGGGATCGCATGACCATGACCACGCTATTCAAGAACCTGCTCGTCGCCGCCTGCATCGCCACGGCCGGCGGCGCCTGGGCTGCCGACTGGGCGCCGGGCACCACGACCTGGGAACAACTGCCCGAGATCAAGCGCACCAAGCTCGGCCTCTACCTGACGCCGCAGCAGGCCTACGACATGAAGAAGGCCAACCCGAAGGGCGTCGCGCTGTTCGACGTGCGTACCCGAGCCGAAGCCATGTATGTCGGCTGGCCAAGCGACGCCGACGCGCTGGTCCCCTTCGTCGAGCATCCGGAACTGATGACCGAATGGGACGACAAGCGGCACATGTACAAGCTGGAGCCGAACCAGGACTTCGTACCGGAGCTGGAGCGCCGTCTGAAGGAGATGGGCCTCGGCAAGGACGCCCCCATCATCCTGATCTGCCGCTCCGGCGACCGCAGCTCGAAAGCTGCCGACCGCCTGCAGGCCGCCGGCTTCGGCAAGGTGTATAGCGTGGCCGAAGGGGTCGAAGGCGACACCGCCAAGGACGGCGCCCAGGCCGGGCAGCGCGTGGTCAATGGCTGGAAGAACGCCAACCTGCCGTGGACCTACAAACTCGACAAGGCGAAGATGTACTTCCCGAAGTAAGCGCCACACCGATTCGCCACCCCAAAAATCGAAACCCTGGCCAGCCCGGGGTTTCTGCTTATGGTCGGCGCGCAGCCGCTGCGCACCCGCTGCTACGCCGGGTCCTGCTCCAGCAACTCCCTGGCCGGCATGTGGGCCAACCATTCCGAAAAGGGGATTTCGCGTACTTCCGGCACCCGCCGCTCGACCGCCTTGCGGCGATCGCGCCAGCCTTCCGGCGGGCCCAGTTCCCTGTCCCGCCGATCGTGCCCGGAGCGCTTCTCGTCATTGCCGTGCATTTTGCTTTCCCGCTACCTGTTTTGTTCCTGTGCCTACAGGGTAACGGCATCTGGAAACGGCCTCAGTGAAATAAATCACGGCCGGTAAAAACGGGGCTGGCGATTCGTCGCCGAGTGTGAACTCCATCACGCAGCAAGCTTATTTTCCCAATAATTCCAAAGACATAGGCAGAACAGGGCCGCCCGGGCGTTTTGATTCGCATCAAAACACGACAGTTAATTCCCGAGTAAATTACTCAACTTTTACCGGATCACCGCAGGAGGCATCATGTTCGGCAACAAGGCAAAACACGCACTGGCAGCAGCGCAGGCGGAGAACGCCCAGCTCAAGGCGCAGGCCGATACCCTGCAGGGGGAACTTGCCGCCACCCAGGCGCGTCTCGCCCAGCTGGAGACCCAGGCACAGCAAAGCGCCATGCGCCAGATGCTGCTCGATGGCGTGGTCGGCAACCTGCCCCGCTTCGGTGAATCGCTCTCCGGCTTCCGCCTGTCCTTTTCCGGATTGTCCGAACAACTGAGCGACGACGCCGCGATGGTGCATACCGCCGCCAGCGAGTCGGATGCCAACCGGGCCGCCTTCGAGAAGATCGCCGGCAACCTGCATGCCATGTTCGAGCGCATCAGCGTGGCCGGCAACAGCGTCGAAGGCCTGTCGCGCAGCGCCGGGGAAATCGGTGGCATCGTGCAGCTCATCAAGGAAATCGCCGAACAGACCAACCTGCTGGCGCTCAATGCGGCCATCGAGGCCGCGCGGGCCGGCGAGGCGGGCCGCGGCTTCGCGGTGGTGGCCGACGAGGTGCGCAAACTGGCGGAACGCACGGCCAAGGCGACGACGGAAATCAGCGGCCTGGTCGGCCGCATTCAGGAAGAAACCGGCCACGCCAAATCGATCATGGATGTCGGTGCCGGCGATGCGGCCAGCCACAGCGCGGAAAGCGAAGGGGCAATGCGCAGCATGCAGCACCTGCTGACCCTGTCGCAGCAGATGCAGCAGAGCATTTCCTCCTCCGCCCGCCTGGCCAATGCCGAACTGGCGAACATCGAGGAGCTGACCCTCAAGCTCGAAGTCTACAAGGTGCTGCTCGGCCTCTCCGACCTGCAACCGAACGATCTGCCGGACGAAACCGAATGCCGCCTCGGCCGCTGGTACTACGTCGGCGAAGGCAAGACCGAATACTCCCGCCTGCCTGGCTTCCGGGAAATGGAAGTCCCCCACCGGGCGGTCCACGACCAAGCCCGGCGCGCCGTCGAACGCTACCGCAGTAACGACTTCACCGGAGCCCTGGAAGCCCTGACCCGGATGGAAGAGGCCAACCTGACGGTAATGGCGGGCATGGAACGCATCCTGACGGCGGGCACCGAACGGGGCGGCCGATGAGCTGCACAGCCCACCGGCCGGCCGCTGCGAGCGAGGTCGATGGCATCGCCGCCGAAATGGGCATCGATGCGGACGAGATCGAAGCCCGCAAGGCTTTCCTCGAACTCGGCGAAGCCGATGCCGAGCAGCTGAGGGCCATCCGCAGCCAGCTGGCCGCCGCCCAGAACGGTTTTGCCGACGGCTTCTACGAGTACCTGCGCCGGCTGCCCGAACTCGCCGCGCTGCTGCCCGACGAGGCAACCGTCAGCCGGCTGAAGGAGGCGCACGGCCGCTATTTCGACAGCCTGACCGCCGGCGATTACGGCGCCGCCTATGTCGCCGGCCGGCTGCGCGTCGGCATGACGCATGCCCGCATCGGGCTGACGCCGAAATGGTATGTCGGCGCCTTCCGCAAGTACCTTTCCGACATGCTGCAGGCAACCTGGACCGCGGCGGAGGGCGATTTCGACACATTCCGCCCGGCTTTCGATGCGTTGCTCAAGGTCGTCATGCTCGACCTCGGCCTCACCCTCGACACCTACATCCATGCCGTCAAGCGGGCCATCGCGCTGCGCGACCGGGCCATCGAATCGAGCGTCAATGGCGTCTTCATCGCTGCCGCAACGCCCCCCAGCTACCCGCTGACCTATGTCAACGCCGCTTTCGCCCGCATCCTCGGCCGACCGCGCGAGGCCATCCTCGGCCAGCCCTGCCTGTGCACCGGCGACGAGGACGGTTTCGACGTCATCCGCAGCGCCATCGCCGACGCCCGGGACGGCTACACGACGCTCGCCCGGCCGCGGCCCGACGGTTCGCAGCAATGGCTCGAACTCTTCCTCGCCCCGGTGCATGGCGAATCCGGCGCCCTCACCTGCTACGTCGGGGTCATCAACGACGTCACGGCCCGCAAGGCGGCCGAAGCCCAGCTCGCCTACCTCGCCCACCACGACGCACTGACCGGGCTGCCCAACCGCGTGCGCTTCGACCACCGCCTGCGCGAAGTCTTCGCGCGCGGCGAGACGGGCCGGCGCTTTGCCCTGTGCTTCATCGACCTCGACCGTTTCAAGCTGATCAACGACAGCCTGGGCCATGGCGCGGGCGATGCCGTCCTCGTCGACGTGGCGCGCCGCCTGCGCGGCGTCTGCCGCAGCGAGGACACCCTGGCCCGCCTGGCCGGCGACGAATTCGTCCTCCTCCTCGAAGGCACGGCGGACGCCACTGCCGCCGCCAGCGCCGCGACGCGGGTGCTCGATGCGCTGTCGCCGCCGGTCGCTTTCGGTGGGCGCGAAATCGATGTCGGCGCCAGCCTGGGGCTGGCCCTTTACCCCGCCGACGGCAATGACATCGAATCCCTGCTGCGCAATGCCGATGCCGCGATGTATGCCGCCAAGGCAGCCGGGCGCAACACCTTCCGTTTCTACGACGAAGCGATGAACCGGCGCGCCATGCAGCGCCTGGCCCTGGAGAGCGACCTGCGCCGGGCGCTCGGGCGCAATCAGCTCGAACTGTTCTACCAGCCGCAGATCCGCGCCGCCGACAACGGCCTGGCCGGTGCCGAGGCGCTGCTCCGCTGGCGCCATCCGGAGCGCGGGCTGGTTTCGCCGGTCGAATTCATCCCGGTCGCCGAAGAGCTCGGCATCATCGCCGAGCTGGGCGACTGGGCCCTGCAGGAAGCCGCCCGCCAGATGGTGGCATGGCGCCAGCACGGCTTGCCGGTGCCGCGCGTCGCGGTGAACCTGTCGCCCCGCCAGTTCGACGACCCCGACCTGGCCGATCGCATCGAGGGCATCATCACCGCCGCCGGCGCCGACAAGGCCTGGCTGGAGCTGGAAATCACCGAATCCGCCGCCATGCAGCAGCCGGAGCGGGCCATCCAGATCCTGCGCCAGTTGCGCCAACGGGGCCTGCAAGTCGCCATGGACGACTTCGGCACCGGCCATTCCTCGCTCGCCATGTTGTGCACCCTGCCCTTGAACGTCCTCAAGCTGGACCGCAGCTTCGTCCAGCAATTGCCGGATTCCGAAACCGATGCCGCCGTGGCCGGCGCCGTCGTCTCGCTGGCCCGCCAGCTACGCCTGGCGGTCGTCGCCGAAGGCGTGGAAACGCCTGGCCAGCAACAGTTCCTGGCCGATCTGGGGTGCGATATGCTGCAGGGCTACCTGTACGCCCGCCCCCTGCCGGCTGCCGAATTCGAGGCCTGGGTCCGGCAACGGGAACAGCCGCAGTGACTCCCTGGGCCGGACCGGATATTCCCCCGCCGACCTGCTGTTGTGAACTATCCGGGCTGCTTTTGGTGCATGACATCGCAACATGTCTTGACCAAAAAGAAGTGCCTGTCGCAGCCAAAGGGCTATAAATCGAAACAGGCTCCATTCAAGAAGAGGTATTGCTCATGAAAGCATACGGACGACTCCTTCTCTCCACCCTGCTGGCTCTCGGCCCATGCCTTGCCAGCGCACAGGTACCGGTCAGCGCAGCCACGCAGCACGAAACTTTCCTGAGCAGCCCGGATGCCAAGCTGGTGCGCAACAAGAAGCTGGTCTACGACTTCTGGCGCGAGGTGGTCGATGCCGGACAGATCGACCAGATCGACAAGTATGTTGCCGAAAACTACATCCAGCACAATCCCAACGTAGCGACCGGGCGCCGGGCCCTGGCCGAGCAGATCGCCAGGAACGTCAAGCGCCAGGCGGCGCAAGCCCAGATCAAGGCGCCGGTGGTGGCCATCGTGGCCGAAGGCAACCTGGTCGTCGTCAGCCTGGTCAGCGAACTGCCCGACCCGGCCGACAGCAGCAAGAAATATACGACGACCTGGTTCGACATGTTCCGCATTGAAAACGGAAAGATCGCCGAACACTGGGACTCGGCAGTGCGACTACCCTGAACCCCGGCCCGGCCATCGGCATAGGGGGCAGCCATTATAGGCTGCGCCCCTGCCACACCACCCGGCATGCGGGTCCGCACCGGGCGGTTCGAGAAGTTGAGGTCATGAGAGACGAGGCACCCTGAGTCGATCAAAGTAGGCGATGGTCAGTAT
>JAEUOE010000130.1 GCA_016790885.1 Dechloromonas sp.
GGCAGGAAGCGGCCGCACCACCACGAGGTCATGCCGCCGGCCGTGTTGCCGAGCGTGGCCAGCAGCAGGGCCGGGCCGAATTCGCCGGGATGCAGTTTGAGAAAGCCCCAGAGCAGGGCTTCCGAGCCGCCGGGCAGCACCGTCGCCGACAGGAAACTGGCCGCCAACAGCCCCCACAAGCCGCTTTCCGCCGTGACGTTTAGCCACTCCACCCGTAGAATCTCCCTTTTGCTTGAATGAGTTGCGCCCAATGCACCCGGATTATCTCGAAAAAGTCCTCAACGCTCAGGTTTACGACATCGCTGTCGAAACCCCGCTTGAACTGGCCGCCAACCTGTCGTCCCGGGCCGGCAACAAGATTCTGCTCAAGCGCGAGGACATGCAGCCGGTGTTTTCCTTCAAGCTGCGCGGCGCCTACAACAAGATCGCCAGCCTGTCGCCGGAGAAACTCAAGCGCGGCGTGATCTGCGCCTCGGCCGGCAACCACGCGCAGGGCGTGGCCATGTCGGCAGCCAAGCTCGGCTGCCGGGCGGTGATTGTCATGCCGGAATCGACGCCGGGCATCAAGGTCGATGCCGTCAAGCGGCGCGGCGGCGAGGTCGTGCTCGCTGGCGCCTCCTACGACGACGCCTACGCCAAGGCGCTGGAACTGGAGAAATCCGAGAAGCTGACCTTCGTGCACCCCTTCGACGACCCGGAAGTGATCGCCGGCCAGGGCACCATCGGCCTGGAAATCCTGCGCCAGCATTCGCGCCACAACGGGCCGATCCACGCCGTGTTCTGCGCCATCGGCGGCGGCGGCCTGGCGGCGGGTGTCGCGGCCTACATCAAGCGCCTGCGGCCGGAGGTCAAGGTCATCGGCGTCGAAACCTTCGATGCCGATGCGATGAAGCAATCGCTCGCCGCCGGCAAGCGCGTGCGCCTCAACCAGGTCGGCCTGTTCGCCGACGGCACCGCCGTCAAGTTTGTTGGCGAGGAAACCTTCCGCCTGTGCAAGGAATACCTCGACGACGTGATCCTGGTCGACACCGACGCCATCTGCGCGGCGATCAAGGACGTTTTCGAGGACACCCGCTCCATCCTCGAACCCTCCGGCGCGCTGGCCGTGGCCGGCGCCAAGGAATACGCCCGGCAGAACAAGCTCAAGGACAAGAACCTGGTCGCCATCACCTCCGGCGCCAACATGAATTTCGACCGCCTGCGCTTCGTTTCGGAACGCGCCGAGTTCGGCGAGCGCCGCGAAGCCGTCTTCGCCGTCACGCTGCCCGAGAAGCCCGGTGCCTACAAGAAATTCCTGGCGCTGATCGGCAACCGCAACGTCACCGAATTCAACTACCGCTACCACACTGCCAGCGAGGCGCACGTCTATGTCGGCGTGCAGGTCGCCGACCGCAAGGAATCGCTCAAGCTGGTGGAAAGCCTGCAAAAGCACGGCTACCCGACGCTCGACCTGACCGAAGACGAAATGGCCAAGAACCATGTCCGCCACATGGTCGGCGGCCATGCCCCGGCGGTTTGCGACAAGGGCCTCAAGGAACTGATCTACCGCTTCGAATTCCCCGAGCGGCCGGGCGCCCTGATGAATTTCCTGACCCAGATGAGCGCCGGCTGGAACATCAGCCTCTTCCACTACCGCAACCACGGCGCCGACTACGGCCGCGTGCTGGTCGGCATGCAGGTGCCGCCGGGTGAAATGAGCGCGTTCAAGGACTTCCTGAAGAACCTCGGCTACGCGCACTGGGACGAGAGCGACAACCCGGCTTACAAGCTCTTCCTGGGCTGACCAAACGCCCTCCGGCGCCCGTTTGTAGTAGACTTTTTCCGTCTACTACAAACGGACGCCGCCGATGACACTGCAATCTCCCGTCACGCAAACGCTCTACGCCCAGCTGCAGGAAGAAGCATCGGTCTTCCACGCCATCATTTTCGAGCAGGGCATTGCCGGCAGCGCCTATCTCAACCACGCCAATGGCCATGCCTACTGGTACTGGCAGGTCACCGAACCGGACGGCAAGCTGCGCCGCCTGTCGCTCGGCCGCGACACCCCGGAAACCCGGGGTCTGGTCGAGCGCCTGAAAGCGCGCAAGGAAGAGGCCGGCGAGGCGATTGCCGCGCTCAAATCAACCACCCGGGCCTTCGTCGCCAGCGGCGGCATGAGCATGGAAGCGGCCCACTTTCGGGTCATGGAGCACCTGGCCCGCGCCGGCCTGTTCCGCAAGGGCCTGGTGCTCGTCGGTTCGCACGCCTTCACCGCACTCGGCAACCTGCTCGGCCTGCGCTGGGGCAGCCAGCTCAAGACCAGCGACATGGATTTCGCCCGCGCCCTCGGCATCAGTCTCGCCCTGCCCGGCAATGCCGAGCCGCTCGACGTGCTGGCCGCCGCCCAGGAACTCGACCCGAGCTTTTTCGCCGTGCCGCAGCTCGACAACCGGCAGCCCTCAACCGCCATCATCAGCCGCAAGACGCGCATCAAGCTCGATTTCCTGACCACCCACGCCGCCAAGGAAACCGACTCCCCCCGCTACTTCCCCGACCTCGGCATCGCTGCCACCCCGCTGCGCTACATGGACTACCTGCTAGGCGGCGACAACCGGCGCGGCCTGGTTGTCGGCAGCTATGCCTTTCCGATCAACCTGCCCGACCCGGCCCGTTTCGCCATCCACAAGCTGGTCATCGCCCAGGCCCGGCGCAGCGAGACCGAGGCCAAATCGCAAAAGGACATCCGGCAGGCCGACGAACTGCTGGCCGGCCTGCTCGAACTCGGGCTGGAAGATGAAACGGTTGCCGCCCTGGCAGCGCTACCCGCGGCCGGCTACCCCGCTGCACTCGCGCTCGTCCGCCGTTCGCAGCACCGCCTGGAACAGTCCGGCGACTGGCTCGGCCAACAGCTTGATCGGCTAGCCGCCTGATCCAGAAAAACCGTTGGAACGCGGATTAAGCAGATAAAACGCAGATATCGCGGATACATCAACAGCGGGACACCCTATGCCTGCCATGAATCCGACAAGCCCCTGAAAATCGGTGTCGATCAGCGGAATCCGCGTCAAAGAATTGATTTGGGGGCTGACCGGCAAGCAGAACTCACCCCAACCCCGCCTGCACCACCCACAGCGCCACCATCCCCGCCGCAATCGTCGCCAGCACGCTGCGGGTCAGGCGGGCGACGAGCAGAGCGGCCAGCGCGGCCCACAGGCGGGGGTTGTCCGGGGCCAGGCTGACGCTGCCGTTCAGCGCGAAGATTTCCGGCGCGATCAGCGCGCCGAGGATGGCCGGCGGCACGTAGCGCAGGGCCGCCGTGAAGCGCGGGTCGTTCGGCAGGTGTTGGCCGAAGGCGATGAACGACAGGCGGATCAGGAAAGTCACCAGGCCGCAGGCCGCCATGCTCAGCAGCAGAACGCCCGTGCTCATGCCGCCCCCCGCTCGAAGCGGCGCAGCCACAGGCCGGCTGCGATGCCCACAGCTGCCGCAACCAGCAGCCCCAGCTTGTGCGGCAGAACCAGCGCCGGCAGCACGACCACGGCCGCCACCAGCGCCGCCCCCGCCTCGCTGCGCCGGTGCACCGAGAGCACCAGCAGCGCCATGAAGGTCAGCGCAATCGAAAAATCCAGCGACCAGCCAGCCGGGATCGCCGCCCCGAGCAGCACCCCAGCCAGCGTCGACAGCTGCCAGCCGGCCCACAGCGTCAAGCCGGTGCCGAGCAGGAAGCCGTGCCGCTGCGCTGTCGCCGGGCCGTCACGCAGGCGGTGCAAGGCGGCGGCGAAAGCCTCGTCGGTCAGCAGGTAGGCGAGCAGCAATTTCCAGCGCCACGGCAGGGCGCGCAGGTACTCCGCCACCGCCGCGCTGTACAGCAGGTGGCGCAGATTCACCACGCCCACCGTGGCCACCG
>JAEUOE010000134.1 GCA_016790885.1 Dechloromonas sp.
GCCGAGAAGGTCGAGGAAATCGTCATCAAGTCGCGCCTGGCGACCTTCGAGGGTAACGAGGCCATTCTCGAAACCGGCGACGAGGGCAAGATGTTCGGCGTGCTGATCAGCGGCCACGCCGAGATCTCGATGACCGACAACACCGGCACGCGCAGCGTGGTCAGCCAACTCAACGCCGGCGACGTCTTCGGCGTGCTGTCGCTGCTCACCGGCGACCGCGTCACGGCCGACGTGATCGCCGGCAACCGCTGCTTCGCGCTGATGATCCCGCAGGAGGTGTTCAACAGTCACATCCTGACCAACCCGAAGGCCGTCGCCTACCTGTCCCGCCTGCTCGCCGAGCGCACCCGCGCCATTTCGCTCGACCAGGCCAGCACGCCGGCCCGTTTGGACGACCCCTACGCCCTGTCGCTGCACACCAGCCAGCCGGGCAAGGTCGTCGTGCTCAATGTCGGCATCAGCCAGATTCATTTCGGCATCTACGACACCGAGGAAAGCGGCGCCGACGTGCATGGCATCGTCGACCACGCCGACCAGCAGGTCACCCGCATCACCGTCATGGTCGGACCGCAGCAGAAGACCATGGAGCACGCCCCGTTCAAGCTCTCGGACCTGTTCAAGGTGATGCAGGAAGCAACTGCGCTGCTCGGCCCGGCCTTCACCTTCCATCCGGAAGATGTGACCGCCGTCGGCCACCGCGTCGTGCATGGCGGCAACAAGTTCTCCAGCGCGCTGGTCATCACCCCGGCGGTCATTGCCGACATCGAGGAACTGGCGGTCTTCGCGCCGCTGCACAACCCGGCCAACGTCGCCGGCATCCGCGTCGCCCAGAAGCAGTTCCCCAACGTGCCGCACGTGGCCGTCTTCGACACCGCTTTCCACCAGACCCTGGCGCCCTACGCCTACCTGTACGGCCTGCCCTACGAGTTGTACAAGCAGCACGGCATCCGCCGCTACGGCTTCCACGGCACCTCGCACCGCTACGTGTCGATGAAGGCGGCCGAAGTGCTGCAACGCCCGCTCGGCGAGCTCGAAATCGTTTCCTGCCACCTCGGGATCGGCGCCTCGCTGTGTGCCATCGACCACGGCCGTTCGATCGACACCACCATGGGCATGACGCCGAGCGACGGCCTGATCATGCCCAGCCGTTCGGGCAGCATCGATCCGGCGGTGATGATCCACTTGATGGAACAGCACAAGATGTCGCCCGAGCAGCTGTCCACGCTGATCAACAGCGAAAGCGGCCTAAAGGGCATTTCCGGCGTGTCGAGCGACATCCACGAGATCGAGGCGGCGGCCGCCGAGGGCCATCACCGCGCCCTGCTCGCCCACAAGGCCTATTGCTACCAGGTACGCAAGAACATCGGCGCCTACGTGGCGGCGATGGGCGGCATCGACGTCCTCGCCTTCACCGGCGATGTCGGCGAAACGAGCGCCACGGTGCGCAGCCTGGCCTGCCAGGGCCTCGAATTCATGGGTATCAAGCTCGACGAGGAAAAGAACCGCAACCTCGGCCGCATCGACGATTTCGCGGTCATTTCGACCGCCGATTCGCCGGTCGCCGTGCTGGTCGTCGCCAACGACGACGAACGCCTGGTGGCCTGGGAAACCCTGCGCGCCATCGAACGTAACGCCCTGCTCGTTGCCGCCAAGCCGGAAGACCAGCCGATCCCGGTCGAGATTTCCGCCCACCACGTACATCTGGCGCAGGCCGATGTCGAAGCCCTGTTCGGCCCCGGCCACCAGCTGACGCCGAAGAGCGAGCTGTCGCAGCCCGGCCAGTTCGCCTGCGAGGAGCAGGTGCACCTGGTCGGCCCCAAGGGGCGGATTGCCAAGGTGCGCGTGCTCGGCCCGACACGCAAGGAAACCCAGGTCGAGATCGCGATGACCGAGCAGTTCAAGCTCGGCATCCAGCCACCCATCCGCCAGTCCGGCGACCTGGCCGGCACGCCGGGCATTACGCTCGAGGGGCCGTACGGCTCGACGACCATCGAGCGCGGCGTGGTCTGCGCCCAACGCCACATCCACATGACACCGGAAGACGCCATGCGCTTCCACGTGCGCGACAACTATGTCGTCCGCGTCCGCATCGAAGGCGAACGCCAGCTGATTTTCGGCGACGTGGTGGTGCGCGTTAACCCGGCCTTCCGCCTGGCCATGCACATCGACACCGACGAAGGCAACGCCGGCAACATCCAGACCGGCATGCTCGGCTACATCGAGGAAATCCAGAGCCGGGGCTGATCCGGCGGTTCGGCCTCCCGCTGCAGCGGGGGCCGGCTGGATCAGCTTGGGTACCGCTGGCGGGACAGCCAGGTCAGCAAGCTGCGGTACAGGATCTCGGGCTTGACCGGCTTGGCAATGAAATCGTTCATACCCACCGCAAAGCAGCGTTCCCTGTCTTCGGCAAAGGCATTGGCGGTCATCGCCACGATGGGCAGCGCCGCCCCCCGCGCCGTGGCGCGAATGCGCTGGGTGGCGGCCAGGCCGTCGAGCCGCGGCATCTGCATGTCCATCAGGATCAGGTCGTAATCCCGTTCGGCGAACAAGGCCAGCGCCTCCTCGCCATCCTCCGCGACATCGGTGACCAGGCCGGCCAGGTCGAGCATACCCCGGGCGATTTCCCGATTGACCGGCTCGTCCTCGACCAGCAACACGCGGCAGCCGGCAAATTCCCGGCTCAACGCGCCTTCCGCGTAGCGCTCCGGCTCGACCTGCGGCTTGACGCTTTCCGTAGCCGGGCGCCGTTTCAGGTTCACCGACAGCCAGAAGGTGCTGCCCTGCCCGGGCACGCTGCTCGCGCCGGCATCGCCCCCCATCAGTTGCGCCAGTTTTCGGGTAATGGCCAGGCCCAGGCCGGTACCGCCATGCTGCCGAGAGGTCGAACGATCCCCCTGCTCGAAGGCGCTAAAGAGGCGGGGCAAGGTTTCCGCGTCGATGCCCATCCCGGTGTCCTGCACGTCGAAGCGCAGCGCCACGCTCTCGGCTTGCTGGGCCAGGACGACCACCCGCAACGTCACGCTCCCGGTGCTGGTGAACTTGATCGCATTGGTTACGTAGTTGAGCAGCGCCTGCTGCAGGCGGGTCGGATCGCCGAGCAGCGCAGGCAGGGCCGGCGGTGTTTCGACCACGAACTGCAAGCCCTTGGCCTGCGCCCGCTCGCCCAGGATCGAGTGGACGTTGGAAAGCAGGCTGTCGACCGCCAGGGGGATTTCTTCGAGAACAAACTTGCCAGCCTCGATCTTCGACAGATCGAGAATGGCGTTGATGATCTCCAGCAAATGCTCGCCGGCCATTTCCAGGCGGTCGAGCCGCCGCTCCTGCTCCGGCGCCAGGCCGCCACGGCGGATCAGGTGGGCCATGCCGGTGATGGCATTGAGCGGCGTGCGGATCTCGTGCGACATGTTGGCCAGGAAGCCGCTCTTCGCACCGCTGGCTGCCTCCGCCGCCGCCTTGGCCTGCGCCAGTTCGGCGGTGCGCGCGGCGACCTGGGTTTCCAGATCCTGCCGGTGCTGCTGCAACTCGGCCTCGTACTGCTTGCGCTCGGTAATATCGATGCCCATGCACACGACTATCGGCTCGCCGGCATCATCGCCGGGTATCGAGAAGTGCGTTGCCTCGACCCATATCCCCTCGCCCCGGCGATGGCGGGCACGGTATTCACGTGGCCCAAACGGCTTGCCGTCGGCCAATACCTGCTGGATGGCACGCTGAAAGCCGGGAGCCGCTTCCGGGTCGAGAATCAACGGGTCCAGCATCTTGCCCTGCGCCTCTTCGGCCGTCCGGCCATAGAGCAGGGTCGACGCCGGGTTCCAGTAGATGACCCTGCCCTGCCGGTCGAGCCACTGCACGGCGATATTGGGGGTGCTGTCCAGGGTCGCCGATAATTGCTGGCGGGAGGCCTCCGCCCGCTCACTGGCCTTGGCTACCTGGCGCCAGGCCCGGGCCAGCGCCAGAAAGGCGCCCAACACCAGGCTGGCGACCAATACGAAACCCAGGCGCAACCACCACAGGTTATCGGGCGACGTCGGCCAGCCCCCACGCGGCATGGCAGCAATCTGCCAGGCACCCGATGGCAGGTAGATGTCGGCCAGCACCGGGTCGGCGGCGAACAACTCCGGACGCCCGAAAAACACGGCTCCCTGCCCACCCTCGCTGTCCTTGCCACGAATGGCCACCTCGATGGGCAGCTTGTCGTCCTGCAGCCCGCTCACGGCAAATAACTTGTCAACATCGATCACCGCACTGACGATGCCCCAGAAATATTCCTGTCCGTTGCGCTCGTTCAGATAGACCGGCAGTCGCGCCACCAGGCCGGTTCCGCCCTGCACCAGTTGCAGCGGCCCGGCCAGCACGATCTGGCGACTCTGCCTGGCCCGTTCGACAGCCACGAACTGCTCGGGAACCGAGCGGTAGTCGAGGCCGATCGCCTTTTCGTTACCCAGTTTCGGATACACCATGCGGATGACCATGTCAGGCGCCACCGCCAGGTTGCGTAACTGGGAGCGCCCTTCAAATAAGGGGCGGGCAGCGATGTCCAGGCGTTGCTGGTCGATATCCGGATTCAGGGCGATCAGGCTGATCAGCCCGCGCACCAATTGAATGTCGCTATTGAGGTTGCCCTCCAGCGAATCGCGCAACCTGCCCAGGTCGTTATGGACCGCGGCCCGAACCGCGGTTTCATACCGGGTCTGGTTGACGTGTTCGGCAACATAGGCCGCCAGCAGCAGGCCACAGGCCAGCAATCCAGTGATGACATAGAGAATCCGGCGGCTCAACGCGACTCCTGTTTAGTGCATACCTGTTCAGATTTCGCGATTGTATGCACTAAACCCGTAGTCAAATCGAACTATTACCTCAGCCGCCGGCTCCAGGTGAGCTACCGCCCTCAGCGGGCGACGATTACCCCACAGGCAATCCGCTTTCCCGAATTACCGGCCGGTTGCGACTTGTAGTCGTCGGGATCGGCATGGACGACCACACTGCGGCCAACCACGCCGCTTGCGCCGCTCAGGCTGAGACCGCTTATTTCGCCGGCGAAGCGCGCTTCGCCGGCCGCATTGGCGACGAGGTTGGGCATGTCGCCGCCGTGCCGCTCGTTGCCGGCGTGGTGGCCGTGCGCCTTGCCGGCCGGGTTGAAATGCCCCTTGGCCGAAGCGGCATCCGGCGCGCTGCAATCGCCGGCCTCGTGAATATGGAAGCCATGCTCGCCCGGCGTCAGGCCGGAAACCAGGGCCTCGACCCGCAACTTGCCGCCCGCCTCGCTGAAGCTGACCTTGCCGCTTACTGCGCTCCCCGAGCGCGCCTGCAGATCGGCACTGGCCGACGGGCCGCCGGCCGGCGTGGCGCACGCGCCAAGTAGTGCTGCCGAAAAGGTGCATAAGACCAAACCGATACGTGCTTGCATGTTCTTCTCCTCGCGATGGCAAATGGAACGACAGCCCCCAGTGGCTAATCGACATGACAAAGACAAGCAGCAAACGTTCCGGCAAGCCCGCCCCGCTTTTATAACAATTTGAAATAACAAGATGCACACATGTTCTTAATTGAATATTAAGCCCTTGCTACAATGCGCCCCATTCGACAATCCCTGCGGATTACCCAGCAATGACCCAACGCAAGACGCTTTCCCATCTCGACTGGCTCGAAGCCGAAGCCATCCACATCATGCGCGAAGTGGCCGGCCAGTGCGCCAACCCGGTGCTGCTCTTCTCCGGCGGCAAGGACTCGATCTGCATGCTGCGCATCGCCGAAAAGGCCTTCCGCCCGGGCAAGTTCCCCTTCCCGCTGATGCACATCGACACCGGCCACAACTACCAGGAAGTCGTCGCCTTCCGCGACAAGCGCGCCGCCGAGCTGGGCGAGCGCCTGATCGTGCGCTCGGTTGAAGATTCGATGAAGCGCGGCACGGTCGTGCTGAAGCATGAAGGCGAATCGCGCAACAAGCACCAGTCGGTAACGCTGCTCGAAGCCATCGAGGAATTCGGCTTCGACGCCTGCATCGGCGGCGCCCGCCGCGACGAGGAAAAAGCCCGCGCCAAGGAACGCATCTTCAGCTTCCGCGACGAGTTCGGCCAGTGGGACCCGAAGAACCAGCGCCCGGAACTGTGGAGCCTGTACAACGCCCGCAGCCACAAGGGCGAGAACATCCGCGCCTTCCCGATCTCGAACTGGACGGAAATGGACGTCTGGCAATACATCGAGCGCGAAGGCCTGGAACTGCCGAGCATCTATTTCGCCCACACCCGCCCGGTCGTCATCCGCCAGGGTTCCATCGTCCCGGTCAACGTGCCGCTGGTGAATGGCGAACTGACCAACCTGCCGAAAGCCGGCGAGCAGATCATCGACAAGCTGGTGCGCTTCCGCACCGTCGGCGACATTTCCTGCACGGCGCCGGTCGAGTCGGATGCCGACACCGTCGAGAAAATTGTCCTCGAAACCGCCACTACCACCATCACCGAGCGCGGCGCGACGCGTCTGGACGACCAGACCAGCGAAGCCTCGATGGAACAACGGAAAAAAGAAGGCTACTTCTAATGCTCAACACAGAGGCGCAGAGAACACGGCGTTTCGCAGCGTTTTCCTCTGCGGCCCTCAGCGCCCTCCGCGCCTCTGCGGTGCAAACACGGATTTAAAAATAATGACTACACACGTTGAAGATCGCGGCCTGCTCCGCTTCCTGACCTGCGGCAGCGTCGATGACGGCAAGAGCACGCTGATCGGCCGCCTGCTCTTCGACAGCAAGACCATCCTAGCCGACACCCTGCACGCCATCCAGCGCACCTCGGCCAGGCGCGGGCTCGACATCGTCGACCTGTCGCTGTTGACCGACGGACTGCAGGCCGAGCGCGAGCAGGGAATCACCATCGACGTCGCCTACCGCTACTTCACGACAGGCACACGCAAGTACATCATCGCCGACGCGCCGGGCCACGAGCAGTACACCCGCAACATGGTCACCGCGGCGTCCACCGCCGACTTGGCGATCATCCTCATCGACGCCCGCAAGGGTGTGCTGACGCAAACCCGCCGCCACTCCTAT
>JAEUOE010000148.1 GCA_016790885.1 Dechloromonas sp.
TCGCATCGTTGCCCGGTATCACCGGGATCCCACCTGCATGGTGCAGATCCTGCGCGAAATTCAGGAGGCCTGCGACTGGATTTCGCCGGAGGCCATCGACCGCCTGCAGACCACGCTGGGCGTGCCGCGCACCAAGATCGAAGGTGTCGCCGGCTTCTATTCCTTTCTTTACACCCAGCCGCGCGGCAAGTATCGCGTGCTGTTCTCCGACAACATCACCGACCGCATGCTCGGCAACCGGCCGCTGATGGAGCGCCTGTGCAACAGCCTGTGGGTCGAGCGCGGCAAGGTGTCCGAGGATGGCCTGGTCAGCGTCGGCAAGACGGCGTGTACCGGCATGTGCGACCAGGGGCCGGCGCTGCTGGTCAATAACCTGGCGATTGCCGGGCTGACCGAGGCGCGCATCGACCAGATCGCCGAACTGATCCGCAACAAGGTGCCGCTGGCCGACTGGCCGGCCGAGTTCTTCACGGTCGAGGACAATATCCGCCGGGCCGACATCCTGCTCACCGCCGACTTCAAGCCGGGCGAGGCACTGCTCGCCGCCCGCGCCCGGGCGCCGGACGAAGGCCTGATGGCCTCCAACATGCGTTCCTGGCGCGAAGGTTTGCCGAGCGGTATGGGCGGGCCGATTGCCGTGCTCGACGAGATCAAGCGCGCCAACCTGCGCGGCCGCGGCGGCGCCGGCTTCACCACCGGCCTGAAATGGGAGGCTTGCCGCAATGCCCAGCTCAAGGCCGGGCACCGGCGCATCGTGGTGTGCAATGCCGACGAGGGCGAACCGGGCACCTTCAAGGACCGCGTGCTGCTGTCGACCTTCCCCGATCTGGTGTTCGAGGGCATGACCGTGGCCGCCTATGCGGTGGGGGCGACCAAGGGCTTCGTCTATCTGCGCGGCGAATATCGCTACCTGCTCGACCGCCTGAACGCGGTGCTGGCCAGGCGCCGCCGCGAAAAGCTGCTGGGCGAGAACATCCTCGGCATTCCAGGGGCGGATTTCGATATCGAGATTCATGTCGGGGCCGGCGCCTACGTTTGCGGCGAGGAATCAGCACTGATCGAGTCGCTGGAAGGCAAGCGCGGCACGCCGCGCAACCGGCCGCCTTTCCCGGTGACCAACGGCTATCTCGACCAGCCGACCATCGTCAATAACGTCGAAACCTTTGCCGCGGCGGCGATGATCGCGCTGAAGGGGGGCGATTGGTACGCCGGCATCGGCACCAGGCATTCAGCCGGCACCAAGATTCTGTCGGTATCCGGTGACTGCGCGCGGCCGGGCATCTACGAATACCCCTTTGGCGTCAGCATCCGCCAGGTGCTGGAGGATTGCGGGGCGAAAGACACGCAGGCCGTGCAGGTCAGCGGGCCGTCCGGCATCTGTGTGGCCGAGAACGAGTTCGACCGCATCATCGGCTTCGAGGACATCCCGACCGCCGGCGCTTTCACCATTTTCGACAAGACGCGCGACATGTTCCAGGTGGCGCGCAACTACGTGCATTTCTTCCAGCACGAAAGCTGCGGTTTCTGCACGCCGTGCCGGGTCGGCACCTCGCTGTTGAAGAACCTGATGGACAAGTTGCACAACGGCTGCGGCTCGCCCTACGACTTCACCGAAATCGAGAAGCTGAACCAGTTGCTGCAGTCGATGAGTCATTGCGGCCTGGGCCACACGGCCTGCAACCCGGTGCTCGACACCATCGCCAAGTTCCGGCCCTATTACGACCAGCGCATGACGCAGCAGGACTTCACGCCGGCCTTCAACCTCGACCGCGCCCTGGCTGCGGCGCGGCAGATGACCGGGCGCGACGATGCCGCCGCCCACCTGAGTACCGAACATGGAGGTGCAGCATGAGCCTGACCTTTACGCTCGACGGCAAGACCATCCCCTTTACCGAGGGGCAGACCATCATCCAGGCGGCGAGCGCGGCCGGGGTCTTCATCCCGCACCTGTGCTACCACCCGGAATTCAAGCCGCACGGCTCGTGCAAGCTGTGCACCGTCAAGGTCAATGGCCGCCATACCGCCTCATGCACCATGCGTGCCTCGCCCGGCATGGTGGTGGAAAGCGAAACCGAGGAAATCAACGCCGAACGCCGGGCGCTGACCCAGATGCTTTTCGTCGAGGGCAACCATTTCTGCCCCTCGTGCGAAAAAAGTGGCGACTGCCAGCTGCAGGCCACGGCCTATCACCTCGGCATGATGAGCCCGCACTACGACCACTTCTTCCCGAGCCGGCCGGTCGATGCCTCGCACCCGGAGGTGCTGCTCGATTTCAACCGCTGCATCCTCTGTTCGCTGTGCGTGCGGGCCAGCCGCGATGTCGATGGCAAGAACGTTTTCGCACTCTCCGGCCGTGGCATCGGGACGCACCTGATCGTCAATGCCAAGTCCGGCCAGTTGGGCGATACCGACTTCACACTGGACGACAAGGCGGCGCAGGTCTGCCCGGTGGGGGTCATCCTCAAGAAGCGGCGTGGTTTTGCCGTGCCGATCGGCGAGCGCAAATACGACAAGGCGCCGATTGCCGATACCGTGACGGAGGGCAAGTGAAATGACCGCCAAGAAAAAACTCAAGGTCGCCACCACCTCGCTGGCCGGCTGTTTCGGCTGCCACATGTCCTTCCTCGACATCGACGAGCGCCTGTTTACGCTGCTCGACCATATCGAGTTCGACCGCTCGCCGCTGACCGACATCAAGACCTGCAGCCCGGATTGTGATATCGGCATCATCGAGGGCGGCCTGTGCAACGCCGAGAACGTGCATGTCCTGCGCGAATTCCGCAAGAACTGCAAGATACTGATCGCCATGGGCGCCTGCGCCATCAACGGCGGCCTGCCGGCGCAGCGCAACCATTTGCCGCTGACCACCATCCTCGAAGAGGTCTATCACACCAGCCCGGGGCTGACCAACGGCATGATTCCCAACGACCCGGAACTGCCGCTGCCGCTTGACCAGGTGCACCCGATCCACGAGGTGGTCAAGGTCGACTACTTCATCCCCGGCTGCCCGCCCTCCGGCGACGCAATCTGGAAAGTGCTGACCGACCTGCTGGCCGGCCGCGAGCCCGAACTGGGCCACGGCCTGATGCACTACGACTGAACGATTGCAATGAAATCAAAACCCACCGCAAAGACGCCAAGGCGCCAAGGAAACGCAAAGAAAGTGCTTTTCCTTCGCGAAACCTTTGCGTCTTCGCGCCTTTGCGGTGGACGTTAATAGAGGTATCCCGTGGCTTGCAGCTTGGAAACCGCCCGACAGCCTGAAACCCCTGCGATGAAATCAAAACCCACCGCAAAGACGCCAAGGCGCGAAGGAAACGCAAAGAAAGAGCTTTTCCTTCGCGAAACCTTT
>JAEUOE010000229.1 GCA_016790885.1 Dechloromonas sp.
GCCGCCCGGCCGGGGTGGCCGAGCAGTTCCTTGACCACGCGTTCGACCACCTGCACCACGTCGAATTTGCGTTCGCGCAGGTAGGGGTCGTCGAACTGCTCGAATTGCTCGACCAGGTGCTCCATCTGCTGAACGAGCGCCCATTCGGCGTTGCAGCGCCGCTCGCGGATGATGTCGCGCGGCTTCTCGGCCAGTTCCGGGTCTTCCAGGAACATGGTGTGGATGTCGATGAAGGCGTTGAGCTCGGCTGGCGCGTGCTCGGTGTTCTCCTTCATCAGGATCAGTTCGTCCTTGACCACCTTGACGGCAGTGTCGAAGCGTTCGATTTCCTTGTCGACCATGCGCGGGGCGATGGTCAGGTGCGACACCTCAAGGGTCGCATGCGACATCAGCATGGCTCGCCCGATGGCGATGCCGCCGGAAACCCCCAGGCCGTGTAGCGTGAAGCTCATGGTCTGGCCTTTCGCAAGGCAGGCGGGGGCAGCGAATGCGGGCGCGGGAATCCGTTCATTTATTCACCCTCGCCAAAATAGTCGGCGATCAGCGCAAGCAGGGCCTCCATCGCCTCGGCCTCGTCGGGGCCGTTGGTTTCCAGGGTGACCTTGGAGCCCTTGCCGGCGGCCAGCATCATGACCCCCATGATGCTCTTGGCGTTGATGCGGCGCTCGCCCTTGGCCATCCACACCTCGCACTTGAACTTGCCGGCTGTCTGGGTCAGCTTGGCCGAGGCGCGGGCGTGCAGGCCAAGCTTGTTGATGATTTCGGTTTCCTGGGTCAGCATGAATTCAATTCCGGTCTATTAATGGTCCAGCATGTTGAGAATGCCATCGCGGCCGCCGTCGCGGGCACGCACGAGCAGGGTGGCCATGCCCTTGTCGCGATAATTCAGGGCGCGCAGCAGCATGGGTAAATTGACGCCGGTCAGGCCTTCGACCCGGCCGGGTTCGAGCAGCTTGAGCGCCAGGTTGGACGGCGTGGCGCCAAAAATGTCGGTCATCAGCAGCACGCCATCGCCATCATCGACCAGGTGCAGCATCTGGCGGGCGAGCGGCAGCAGGTCGAGCGGATCGTCCTGGGCGGAGAGGCCCAGCTGGTTGAGCTGCGGCGGCCGCTTGTTCAGCACATGGCAGGCGTTCTGGACGAGCGCCTCGCCGTAGCTGCCATGCGTGATGAGAAGGATGCCGATCATGCTCCGGATTCTAACCGAAGCGACTAACGGCGGCTGACGATCAATATCCCAAGAACAACAAAAATGGCGCCGATGGTTTGCTCGATGGAAATCGGCTCGCCGAGCAGCCACCAGCCGAAGCCGATGGTCAGGATCGGCCCGACCATGCCGAACAACGAGGCCGGCCCGGCGCCGATGCGGCGAATCGCCGCCGACAGTGCGAACACCGGAATCACCGTGGCGAACAGCGCCATGGCCAGCGCCCAGCCATACACCGGCAGCGGCTGGATAAAGGCGGTGAGCGGCTGCACGGCCAGAAAATGGATGAGCGTTACGGCCGATGAAAACAGCATGGCCAGCGCGGCAAAGCGCATGGCGCCCAGGCGGGCGATCATCGGCCCGCTGCCCGACAGGTAAAAGGCGTACGACACGCTGGAGGCGAAGACCAGCGCCCCGCCGATCAGCACGCTGCGCGTGTCGCCCAGGTTGAGGTCATGCATGAACGCGAAGCCGATGCCGGTGTAGCACAGTGCGATGGCGACCCCTTCCCGCCGGGTGAAGGCTTTGCCCTGGAACAGCACGCCGATCAGGATGGTCAGCGTCGGATAGGTGAACAGGATCAGCCGCTCCAGGCCGGCCGAGATGTACTCCAGCCCCCAGAAGTCGAGGATGCTGGCGCCGTAGTAACCGAGGCAGCCGAGGAGGAACAGTTTTCCCCAGTCCTGCCGGCTCAGGGCGGCGCCCGCCTTGTGTTCGGCCAGGCCGACCCACAGGAAAACCGGCAGCGCGAAGCCCATGCGCAGGGCGAGCAGCGTGATGGCGTCGACACCATACGGGTAGGCCAGCTTGATGAAGATGGCCTTCAGCGAAAAGCCGAAAGCGGCCAGCAGGGCGAGCAGGAGGCCCCAGGGGGCGGGTTTCTGCATGCGGCTCAATCCCCGGCCAGCCGCCGCAGGCGCAGCGCAATGCCGATTACCAGCCCGGCGCAGGCAAGCAGCGCCGCCAGCACCCCCGGCCAGCCGCCATGGCTCCAGGCCCAGCCGGCCGCCGTGCCGAGCAGGCTGCCGCCGAGGTAGTAGCTCGCCAGATAGAGCGCCGAAACCAGCCCGCGTCGTGGCCCGGCGCGATGGCCGACCCAGGCGCTGGCCACCGAATGCACGGCAAAGAAGCCGAAGGTGAAAATGCCCAGCCCGGCGATGATCAGCCACAGCGCATCGGCCAGCGTCGCGCCGATGCCGAGTGCCGCGAGCAACGCCATGCCGAGCAGGATGCGCGGCCGGCCGTGGCGGGCAACCTGGCGCCCGGCCCAGGCTGAGGAATAGCTGCCCACCGCGTAGAGCAGGAAGATGCTGCCGATCGCCGCCGGCCCGAAACCGTAGGGTGGCTGCACCAGCCGGAAGGGCAGGTAGTTGTAGAGCCCGACGAAGGTGCCCATGCTCAGGAAGGCGGTGGTGAACAGCCAGGGCAGGCCGGGGTCGGCGTAGATGCGGCGGATGTCGGCCAGCAGCAGGCCGGGTTGCAGCGAGCGCGGCTCGAAATGGCGGGCCCGCGGCAGCAGGCGCCAGAAGACGAGGGCGACCAGCAAGCCAATGCCACCCAGCGCGGCCAGGCCGATCTGCCAGGAGCCGGAAAAGTCCGTCACCACCGCCGAGAGCAGGCGGCCGGCCATGCCGCCCAGCGCGTTGGCCGCGATGTACAACCCCATGACGCGAGCCCGTACGTGGCCCGGCAGTTCCTCGCCCAGGTGCGCCATGGCGGCGGCCGGCACGCCGGCGATACAGGCGCCGAGCAGCGCCCGGGCCAGGACGAGCAGCGAGAAATCCGTTGCCCAGGCCGAGGCCAGGGCGCAGAGGGCGGCGCCGAGCAGACCGAAGCGCATCAACCGTTCGCGGCCCCAGCGGTCGGCCACCAGGCTGAACGGGATCAGCAACAGCGCCATCGTGCCGGTGCCGGCCGTCACGCTCAGGCTGACGGTGCCCGCCGAAATCCCGAAAGCCTCGCTCAGTTGCGGCAGCAGGGGCTGCGTGCCGTAGAGCAGCAGGAAGCAGGAAAATCCGGCCAGGCACAGGGCCAGTGTGATGCGCTGGGTGTCGTCGTGGGGGCCAGGAGAGGAGGCGGCAGGTGTGGGCAAGGTGGGCTGAACGGCGGGGACAGGATGCGATTGAAACCCCGGCCGGCATCGCTGGCAATTGGTATTATCCCAAGAGACAATTCGATATAGACGAAACCATGCATTACGACCTTCCCGACCTGCGGCTCGTCGCCGCAATAGCCGACTGCGGAAGCTTGACCCGTGCGGCAGTACGAATCCACCTCGCGCCCTCCTCTGCCAGCCACCGCCTGACGCAGCTCGAAGCGGCGCTCGGTATGGCGCTTTTCGAACGCCACCCGCGCGGTTTGACGCCCACGCCGGCCGGCGAATCCCTGCTCCGCCACGCCCGCCAGGTCTTCGCCCAGCTCGAACAGATGCACGCCGATCTGGCGCCCTACGCCAGCGGCCTGCACAGCCAGGTCACCGTCTTCGCCAACACCAACGCCATCAACTGCTTCCTGCCGGAAGACCTGGGCGATTTCCTGCGCGACCATCCGCAAGTGCGGGTCAGTCTGGAAGAGCAGCCCAGCCCGGCCATTGTTCGCGCCGTCGCCGCCGGGCAGGTCGAGATCGGCGTCGTCGCCGACGAAGGCAACCTCGCCGGCCTGGAAACCCTGCCCTACCGGCGCGACCGGCTGGTGCTGATCGTGCCGCCTGTCCACCCGCTGGCCGGCGAACCTGCCGTCGCCTTCGCCCGCGTTCTGGCCGAACCCTTTGTCTGCCTGCACGCCGGCAGCGCCATCCACACCTTCATGATGAACCACGCCGCGCAACTCGGCGGCCGGCTCGATGTCCGCATCCAGGTACGCAGCTTCAATGCCGTCTGCCGCATGGTCGCCGCCGGCGTCGGCATCGGCATGGTGCCGCGTTCGGCGGTGGGGACGGCCGACGCCGTCAGGCTCATCGAGATCACCGACCCCTGGGCGCCACGCGATTTGCAGCTTTGCGTTCGTTCGCGCTCAGCCCTGCCAGCCGCCGCGCAGGCCCTGCTGGCGCATCTGGCTGGTATGGGAAGCGGTCAGGCGGGATGAGCGGGCACTGCCTCTGCTTGCCCCCGGTCGGGTGAAAGCGCCCTCTGTCCGCGTAGTGGCGGATGGCAGAAGCTGATTTGACTGTGTGTGCACAATTGGCGCACAATCGCCTTGCCTACTATCTGGAGTTTGTGATGACCACCCTGACCAAAGACACGCGACTGCATATCCGCTGCGATCAGGACATGCGCCGCTTGCTGGATAAAGCC
>JAEUOE010000225.1 GCA_016790885.1 Dechloromonas sp.
AGCAGCGGCCCGTTCTCGCTGGCCAGCACGAGGATGTACTTCTCGTTGGCCGAACCGAGGCCGACCTTGATCTGTGCCCCGGGAATCGCGCTCAGCGCCTCGCGCAGCTGGCCCTCGATATCCTGCTTGGTGACGCCCGGCCGCTCCTGGCGCGGCGTCAGGTTCAGCGTCAGCGTCGCCTTGCGCACCTCGGCCGCCCCCTGCGGCGCGAACGGGTCGCTACCCGCCTTGCCGCCGCCGACGGCGGTATACACCAGCTTCACATGCGGATTGGCCTCGGCAATGGCGCGCGCCTGCTCGGCCGCGGCAAAGCTGTCCTTGAAGGTGACGCCGGGCGGCAGGGTGAGGTAGATCTGCGTCTGCGACAGGTCGTCCGGCGGCAGGAAGCCCTTGGGCAACAGCGGCACCAGCATGAAGGAACCGACGAAGAAGATGGTCGCCGCCAGCATGGTGACCAGCCGGTGGCGCAGGCACCACGCCGCCCAGCCCTCGTAAATGACCAGCCAGCGCGGCGGCGCGTGTTCATCGGCCACCGGCTTCAGGATGTAGGCCGCCATCATCGGCGTCAGCATGCGGGCGACGACCAGCGAGAAGAAGACGGCGATGGCCGCCGTCCACCCGAACTGGACGAAGAACTTGCCGGCGACGCCGCTCATGAAGGCGGTGGGCAGGAAGACGGCGATCAGCGTGAAGGTGGTGGCGATGACCGCCAGGCCGATCTCGTCGGCCGCCTCCATGGCCGCCTGGTAGGGCGTCTTGCCCATGCGCAGGTGGCGCATGATGTTCTCGATCTCGACGATGGCGTCATCGACCAGGATGCCGACCACCAGCGACATCGAGAGCAGGGTCACGACGTTGAGCGAGAAGCCCATCAGCCACATGACGAAGAAGGTCGGGATCGCCGACAACGGCAGTGCGGCGGCCGACACGAAGGTGGCCCGGGCGTCGCGCAGGAAGAGCCAGACGACCAGCACGGCGAGCAATGCGCCTTCGATGAGCAGCTTCATCGAGCCTTCGTAATTCTCGACCACCGGATCGACGAAATTGAAAGCCTCGGTGATCTCGATATCCGGATGCTCGCCTTTGAGCTTGCCCAGCGCGACGAGCACGGCATCGCGCACCTCGATCTCGCCCGCCCCCTTGCTACGCGTGACCTCGAAGCCGACCACCGGCTTGCCATTGAGCAGCGCCGCCGTGCGTTGTTCGCCAACCGTATCGCTGACCTTGGCCACCTGGTCGAGGCGGACATGCCGGCCGTCGGACAACACGATGTCCATGCCGCCCAGTTCGTCGGCACTCTGCACGGTGGCCAGGGTGCGCACCGACTGTTCGATGCCGCCGATGTCCGACTTGCCGCCTGACGCCTCCTGCTGGATGCGCTTCAACTGCCGCGAAATATCGGCCGCCGTCGCGTTCAGCGCCAGCATGCGGGCCGGGTCGAGTTCGACGCGCACCTCGCGCGTCACGCCGCCGACCCGCGACACCGCCCCGACACCGCGCGCCGAAAGCAGCGCCTTGCTCACCGTGTTGTCCACGAACCACGACAAGGCCTCGTCATCCATCCGTGGCGACGCCACCGTATAAGTCAGGATCGGCGCCCCGGACAGGTTCACCTTGCTGACCACCGGGTCCTTCAGGTCGCCCGGCAGGTCGGCCCGGATGCGCGACACGGCATCGCGCACGTCGTCCACGGCTTCCTGCGTCGGCTTTTCCAGCCGGAATTCGACGGTGACGATGGCCGTGCCGTCCTGTACCTTGGTGTAGATGTGCTTGATGCCCTGCAGCGTCGCCACCGAATTCTCGATCTTGCGCGCCACCTCGGTTTCCATCTGCGCCGGCGCCGCGCCGGGCAGGCTGGCAGTGACCGTCACAGTCGGCAGTTCGATGTCCATGAACTGCTGGATCTTCATGCCCTGGAAGCCGATCAAGCCGGCCAGGGTGAGCAGCAGGAAGAACAGGATGGCCGGCGTCGGGTTGCGGATCGACCAGGACGATACGTTCATTGTGCCGCCACCTTCACGGCGTCGCCATCGGCCAGGAAGCCGGCACCGGATTCGACCACCCGCACCCCGGCCGGCAGGCCGGGCAGCACCTCGACCCGTTCGCCGTTGCGGCGGCCCAGCGTGACCTTGGTCTGCACCACGCGGTCCTCGCCTTCCAGGCGGAAGAGGTAGGCAAAACCCTCGCGCAGCACGACGGCGGTTTGCGGCAGGGTGACGGCCGGGCTGCGGCCGAGTTCGAATTCGCCGCGGGCGAACATGCCGGCCCGCACGGCGGAGTTTGGTGGCAGGTCGACATAGACCAGGCCGTTGCGCGTCTGCGGATCGACACTGGGCGCCACGGCGCGCACCTTGCCCGTCACCGGCTGGCCGGCCGGCGAGGTCAGCGTTGCCGGCATGCCGGGCTGCACCCGGGCGAGGTCGGCCGACGGCACTTCGGCCCGCCACTCCAGCCGGCCACCGCGAATCAGACGGAAGAGTTCCTGGCCGGGTTGGGTCAGTGAGCCGACCGTCGCGTTGCGCGCCGAAATCACGCCGTCGTCCGGCGCCAGCACGGCGGTCTTGGCCAGGCGCAGCGACGCCGCCTGCAAGCGGGCCTGGCCGGCAGCCAGCCGGGCCTGCGCCGTGTGCTGCGCCGTCTGGTACTGGGTGTTGAGCTGGGCGCTGTAAAAACCTTTCTCGCGCAAATCCCTGGCCCGCTCGGCATTGGCTTTCGCCTCGGCGGCGCTGGCTTCCAGTTCGGCCACCGCCGCCTTCGCCTCGGCCTGCTCGCTGGCCACGGTATCGTCGGCGATGCGCGCCAGCACCTGCCCTTTCTTCACCCGGTCGCCGACCTGCACACGCACGTCGGTGACCCGGTAATTGGCGATTTCCGGCCCGATCACGGCCTCCTGCCAGGCGACGATATTGCCGTTGGCCGGCAAGGATTGCGGCCAGTCGAGCGTTTGCGGTGTGGTCAGCCGGACGGTCAGCGCCGGGCGCGGTGCCGCCGCGGCCTTCGGCTCGGCGGCCGGTTTGCTGTCGCCGGAACAGCCGGCCACGAAGGCCAGCACCAGCACGAGGGGGAGCGGAGACGCGAGCAGCGCCCCCGGAGGATGGATTTTCATGCGCGAACCTGTCTCTAAACCGCCGGAATCAGGCGGCAATGATACCGCCCCCGGTGGCTGGATCAGGCTTGGCTTGGCCCAGGAAAGCAGTTGGAACACGGATGGGGCGGATGACAAGCGGATTTCGCGGATACTGCGACGGCTTGCGCTCCCGGGGTCTGATCACCAGGCGGGCGATTGGCCTTGATCAGACAAGCGTCTGAAAAATCAGCGTCCATCAGCGCCCATCAGCGAAATCCGTGTTCCCAATCGGGTTTGAATCGGCGTTTACCGGATGTGCCACCCGTCATTGGCTCCCGGTTAACTGCTGCCGGGCATCGGCCTCGCTTTGGCTGATCTTCGGTGCCATCTGGCGCTTGGCCAGCGCCTCACCCAGCTTCATGCGCAGGAAGGTGCTGGCGGTGTAGCGCGTCACGTCGTGGTAATGGCGCTCGACGACGCCCTTGACCATGGCGATGTAGTCGTCGATCAGTTCCGGCAGTATGCTGAAGCGGTCGTAATTGACGATGGCCTTGACCTTGTGGCCGACCGGGTCGAGCGCCGCATCGACCGCCGTCTCGATGCGCCGGATGTCATCGGCACTGCGCACGGCCAGCCCGGAGAAGTCGAGGAAGAACAGGTTCTGCGCCGGGTCGTAGCTGAAACGCTCGGCCAGCGGCTTGTCGAGCAGTTCAGGGCGGATGCCCATATGCTCGTCGCGGAAGATGCGGGCATCCATCAGCGCCGGCTGGCCGACGATGATCGGCCGGAAGGCCATGCGGTCGAGGATGTCCTTCTGCAGATCGACGCCCGGCGCGATCTCGGTCAGTTGCAGGCCATCCGGCGTCAGGCGGAAGACGCAGCGCTCGGTGATGTAGATCACCTCCTTGCCCCGCCGCGCTGCTTCCGGGCCGCTGAAGGTGCGATGCTCGACCTCGTCCACGAACTTGATCGACTGACCGTCCTCCAGGATGCGCAACTGGCCGTTGTCGATGGCCACATCGAGGTTGCCGGCCGTGAAGGTGCCGACGAACACCACTTTCTTGGCATTCTGCGAAATGTCGATGAAACCGCCGGAGCCGGCCAGGCGCGGGCCGAATTTCGATACGTTCAGGTTGCCCTGGCGGTCGGCCTGGGCCAGGCCGAGGAAGGCGAGATCCAGCCCGCCGCCCTGGTAGAAATCGAACTGGCTGGGCTGGTCGATGATCGCCTGGGTATTGGTCGCCGCCCCGAAATTGAGGCCGCCGGCCGGCACGCCGCCGATCACGCCCGGTTCGGCGGTCAGGGTCAGCAGGTCGATGATGTGTTCCTCGGCCGCCACGTTGGCGACGCCTTCCGGCATGCCGATACCGAGATTGACCACGGCGTTGGCCTTCAACTCCAGCGCCGCCCGGCGGGCGATGATCTTGCGCTCGCTCATGGCCATCGGCGCGATGGCCGACATCGGCACCTTGATCTCGCCCGAGAAGGCCGGGCTGTAGGGCTCGATGAAGGTCTGCATGTGGTACTCCGGCTTCTCGGCGACCACCACGCAATCGACCAACACACCGGGAATCTTCACCTGGCGCGGGTTCAGCGTGCCGCGCTCGGCAATTCGCTCGACCTGCGCAATGACGATGCCGCCCGAGTTCTTCGCCGCCATGGCGATGGCCTGCGCCTCCAGCGTCAGCGCCTCCTTCTCCATGGTGATGTTGCCGTCCGGGTCAGCCGTGGTGCCACGAATGATGCCGACGTGAATCGGGAAGGCCTTGTAGAACAGGTAATCCTCGCCGTCGATGGCCATGCGACGAACGATGTCGACGGTGGTTTTGTCATTCAGCTTGCCGCCGCCGAATTGCGGATCGACGAAGGTGCCCAGGCCGACCCGGGTGATGGTGCCCGGCTTGCCGGCGGCGATGTCGCGGAACAGGTGGGTGATCACGCCCTGCGGCAGGTTGTAGGCCTCGATGCGGTTGGCCACGGCCAGCTCCTGCAGCTTGGGCACCAGCCCCCAGTGGCCGCCAATCACCCGCGCTACCAGGCCATCATGGCCCAGGTGATTGAGACCGCGCTCCTTGCCGTCGCCCTGCCCGGCGGCATAGACCAGGGTCAGGTTGCGCGGCGAGCCGACGCCCTGGGCATCCGCCTCCCGGCTTTCGACGAAACGCTGTTCCAGCGCCACCGCGATGTTCTCGGCAAAACCGATGCCGACAAAGCCCCCGGTCGCCACCGTGTCGCCATCGCGAATCAGGCGCACCGCGTTGCGGGCGGAAACGACCTTGCCGGTATCGGAACCAGGCAGTGAGGCGGCGATGGGGTGCTGAGGGGCAGGCATGGGGACTCCAAAATGAAACCAGCCCCGCGAAGGAGGCTGGCTGGTTATAAACGTGGACGCAGCAATCAGTCGGCCAGCGCCGCCTCGATTTCGGCAAAGGTGCTGGCCAGTTCGAAGCCGAGTACCGGCACGCCGAGCAGGCGGCCGATGTGGGTGGCCGAGAACATGCCGCGCAGACGCGGCAGGCCGGTGGCGGGGTCGATGTCCTCGACGAGGATGTGCTGCCGGCCGAGGTGCTTCAGCGCGTCGAGAATGTCGATCACCCGGGCGTTCAGCACTTCGTTGAGGTACAGCGTATCGACGCTGCCGATCGGCGTCATCAGGTCGGTAACCCGCAATTCGTCGCGCTTGCAGCCACGCGACTGGGCCAGTTGCATCGGCTTCTCGCCCATGATGTCGCGCGCCGTGATCAGGCCGAGCACGCCATCGTCCGGCGCGCTGACGATCAGCATGCGAACACCGCGCGAAATCATCCGCGCATTGGCATCGACCAGCGACTCGCTGGCCCCGATCGTCACCAAATTGACCCGCAGGAAATCGGTCATCGCCTCGATCGCCGGCGAACCGGCACCAACGAGGTTGTATCCCGACGTACTGAGGGTGACGTTCTTGGAAATTGTGTGCGTGCGCACTTTGGCAATCATGGGCATGTCTCGATCCTCCAACCGGTTTGTTGTTTTGCGGAGAAAGCCACTCTCCATTAGTCGGCGCAACCCGCAAGGTCAAGGCGGGCCGACTCGCTTCAAGTATTCGGCGATTCGGCATACATTTCAAGCACACCAAGGGAAATCCCTAACCCAACGACAGAAAAGAAAAAGGCCTGAAAAATCAGGCCTTTTTGGAATCGGGTGGTGGACCGAATGAGGATCGAACTCACGACCTCCGCATTGCGAACGCGGCGCTCTCCCAGCTGAGCTATCGGCCCGAATCGAGCGACCGATTCTATATCAGAACCATGGGCTGGAGAATATTTGGCAGCGATCCGGACGCCGGATGCGGGAGACTTAAGCTTGCCCGGCGCCGGCTACCGCCCGGCGCAGGCGGTCGGCAACCGCCGCCCAGTCAGCACCCAGTGGCAGTGCCTCGACGACGATCAGATCGACACCGGCATGATCCATGTCGCGCAGTGCGGCGTAGAGATCATGGGCATAGCCGACCGGGTCGGCCGGCATCAGGCGCCAGGCGTGCGGCATGCCGGCTTGCGGAGGCTGGTTGGCGCTGATCACGCCGCACTTGCCGCCGCGATGGCGCTGGGCGTTGATGAAATCGAGCAGGCGTTCGCCGGCCACCATGCGCAAAGGCGTGGTTGGCGCGTAGTGGGCTTCGAGCGAGCCCGAAACACGCGGGGCGCCAGCGGCGGTTTCGATTTCTGGCAAGCGACCGAGTACGGCTTCGAGGTGCAGCGGCGAGATATGGCCGGGGCGCAGCACGACCGGCTCGCCGCGCGAGCAGTCGATGATGGTCGATTCGATGCCGACCTTGCACGGGCCGCCATCGAGGATCAGCGGCACGCGCTCACCCAGCTCTTCGGCGACATGATCGGCGGTGGTCGGGCTGATGCGGCCGAAGCGGTTGGCCGAGGGAGCAGCGATGCCGGCGGGTTTGCCATCGCTCTCGCCCTTGGCGCGGGCAAAGCGGCGCAGCAGTTCAAGCGCCACCGGATGGCCGGGCACGCGCAAGCCGACGGTGTCCTGGCCGCCGGTGACGGCATCGGGCACCCAGGCCTGCTTTTTCAGGATCAGGGTCAGCGGGCCGGGCCAGAAGGTTTCCATCAACTCCCAGGCGACAGGTGGCACCTGCTCGGCCCAGTGGTCGACGGCATCGTGGCCGGCCAGGTGGACAATCAGCGGGTGATCGGCCGGGCGCCCCTTGGCAGCGAAAATCTTGGCCACCGCCGCCGGGTTGGCGGCATCCGCCCCCAGCCCGTAGACCGTCTCGGTCGGGATGGCGACCAGCTCGCCGGCGACCAGCAGGTCGACGGCGCGCTGGTAATCCACGTCGGAAGGTGTCATCAGTCCTTGATGCCGATGGCGGCGCGGGCCGCCAGGGCGGTCTTCTGCACTTGCTCGGCGTTGTCGCCGATGACCGTGAAGTGGCCCATCTTGCGCCCCGGTCGGGCGTGGTGCTTGCCGTAGAGGTGCAGCTTCAGGTTCGGGATGGCGTAAAGCTTGGCCCAGTCCGGCTCGCGGTAGGTGTCACCGTCGTACCACAGGTCGCCGAGCAGGTTGACCATGACCGACGCCGAGTGCGCGCGCGGCTCGCCGAGCGGCAGGCCGCACAGGGCGCGCACCTGTTGCTCGAACTGGTTGGTGACGCAGGCATCGAGGGTGTAGTGACCGCTGTTGTGCGGGCGCGGTGCCATCTCATTGACGATCAACTGGCCGCGGCTGACGAAGAACTCGACGCCCATGGTGCCGATATAGCCGAGCTTTTCGGCGATGCGGGCGGCGACATCCTCGGCATCGCTCCTGACGCAGCCGGTGGTGCGCGCCGGGACGATGGAAACATCGAGGATGCCCTTGGTGTGCTGGTTCTCGCCGGTCGGGAAGCAGGCAACCCGGCCCTGCTCGTCGCGGGCCAGGACGACCGACACTTCGTAGTCGAGCGTCAGGCGCTGTTCAAGCACGCAATGCTCGCCCTTGAAGTGACCGAAGGCGATCAGTGCTTCCTCGCGGTTGTTCACCGTCGCCTGCCCCTTGCCGTCGTAGCCGAAGCGGGCGACTTTCAGGATGGCCGGGAACAGTGAGGCATCGGCCTTGCGGATGTCGTCTTCGCAGTCGATCGCCGCGAAGGGGCCGTGCGGGAAACCGTTGTCGCGCAGGAAGGACTTTTCGGCGATACGGTTCTGGCAGACGGCGACCGCTGCCGCATGCGGGCGAACCGGCACGAACTTGGCCAGGTAGTCCAGCGTATCGGCCGGGACGTTCTCGAACTCGGTGGTGATCGCCGCGCAGCCGGCCGCGAACTCGTCGAGGGCGGCATAGTCGGTGTAATCGACGCAGAAATGGCGTTCGGCGATCTGGCCGGCCGGGCTGTTCTTGTCGGGGTCGAGCACCCAGACCTGGTAGCCCATTTCGTGAGCGGCGGAAACGAAGAAGCGGCCGAGTTGGCCGCCACCGAGCATGCCGAGAATGGCTGGCGGCAAGATCATGCTTTTTTCTCCCGGGGATCGACAACGAAGCCGATCTGACGGTTAGAGGTTGATGGGGGCGCAGCCATCTGCCTGATGGTCGCCACCAGCGTGGACAACGTGTTGTCGTGGCGGGCGATACGCGCTTCCAGTTCGTCGAGACGCTCAGCCAGTTCCTTGTGTTCGATCAGCATTTGACGTAATCGGACAAAGGCTCGCACTACAAAGACACTCATTTCGACAGCACGCGGGCTATTCAAGACGCTCGCAGCCATGATGGCGCCGTGTTCGGTAAAGACGCGTGGCAGGTGTGGAGAAAATTTGAGCCTGGAGAGGTGATCACATTTTGTGATGACATCCTGTTTCTCTTCCTTTGTCAGCACGAAGGAAAAATCGACTGGAAAACGTTCGAGATTACGCTTAACTGCCTGATTGAGAACACGCGCCTCCACCCCGTAGAGTTCAGCTAAATCACTATCGACCATCACGCGCTCACCCCGCAGCGCAAGGATGCGCTGCTGCAGAGCGTCGCCATCAAAGCCGACTTGCACCTCGCTCATTGCGCGTCAAACCTCGGGCAGCTTCATGGCCAGGACCTTCTCGGTCTGCTCCTGGCGGAAGGCCTGCAGCTTGTCGTTCAATGCCGGATTCTCGTTGGCCAGCATGGCGACGGCGAACAGCGCGGCATTGGCGGCGCCGGCCTCGCCGATGGCAAAGGTGGCGACCGGGATACCCTTCGGCATCTGCACGATGGAATGCAGCGAATCGACGCCGGACAGCGCCTTGGACTGCACCGGCACGCCGAGCACCGGCACGGTGGTCTTGGCGGCCAGCATGCCCGGCAGGTGGGCGGCGCCGCCGGCCCCGGCGATGATCGCCTTCAAGCCGCGTTCGCCGGCCATGGCGGCATAGTCGAACAGCAGGTCCGGCGTGCGGTGGGCGGAAACGACGCGGGCCTCGAAGGGCACACCGAATTCCTTGAGGATGACGGCGGCGGCCTGCATGGTCGGCCAGTCGGAATCGGAGCCCATGACGACCCCGACGAGCGGTTGGTGCACTGCGTTCATTTAGCGGATCCCTGCCTTGCGTTCGGCGGCCTCGATGGTGTTGGCGAGCAGCATGGTGATGGTCATCGGGCCGACACCGCCCGGCACCGGGGTGATCTGGCCGGCGACCTTCAGGCAGTCGTCGAAATC
>JAEUOE010000239.1 GCA_016790885.1 Dechloromonas sp.
CGCCTGCTGCGCGTGCAGATCGACGACGCCATCGCGGCCGACGAAATCTTCACCACGCTGATGGGCGAACTGGTCGAACCGCGTCGGGCCTTCATCGAAACCAATGCGCTGAACGCGCGGATCGATATTTGACCGATTCCGCAGCGTAACGCCACAATGCAGGCCAGCCGATTTCCGGCTGGCCTTTTTCTTGTACCTGCGGACATGCCCAAATTCATCGATACCTCGCCACCCGGCCAATGCATCTTCTGTCGCCTGATCGCCGGCGAAATCCCTGCCTCCAAGGTGTATGAGGATGAGCAGACCCTGGCCTTCATGGATCTTGGCCAGGTCAATCCGGGTCATACCCTGGTGACCGTCAAGCGTCACGCCGAGACGCTACTCGATCTGACGCCGGACGAAGCGGCGGCGGCCATGCGCACGGCGCAACGGGTTGCGCAGGCGGTGAAGGATGCCTTCGATCCACCCGGACTGACCTTGCTGCAAGCCAACGGCAAGGAAGGCGACCAGACGGTTTTCCACTTTCACCTGCATGTCGTGCCCCGTCATGGCGACGACGGTATCGCCCTCTCCTGGCCGCGCAAGGATCCGGCACGCGACACGCTGGAAGGCTACGCTGCACGCCTGCGCCAGGCCCTGGCGGCCACTGCCTGAGCGGCACACGGCATGCGGGTGGTGATCCAGCGCGTACGCGCGGCAGCGGTGGCGGTGGCCGGTGAAACGGTGGGCAAAATCGGTCCTGGCCTGCTCGTTCTCGCCGGTTTCGAGGAAGCGGATGACGAGGCCGACCTGGCCTGGATGGCCGGCAAGATCGTCCGCACGCGCATCATGGCCGACGACAGCGGGGTGATGAATCGCAGCGTGCTGGATGCCGATGGCGAAATTCTTGCCGTATCGCAATTCACGCTGTTCGCTTCGCTCAAGAAGGGCAATCGGCCTTCGTGGAGCAGGGCGGCACGCGGCGACGTGTCGCAGCCGCTATTCGAGCGCTTCGTCGCCCGCTTATCGGCCGAACTGGGCAAGCCGGTGCCAACGGGCATTTTCGGCGCGGACATGCAGGTCAGTCTGGTCAATGACGGGCCGGTGACGATAGTGGTTGATTCCCGCCAGGCGGAGTGACATGCTGGTCAAATAGCATTTGACCGGGAGTATGTTCATGAAAAGGATTCTGGTTCCTGTCGATGGATCGGCGATGTCCGATCGCGCCGTTGCCTACGTCGTAGCGACTTTTCCCGATACCCAGGTCTGTTTGCTGCATGTCGAGGCGGCACCGACGCCCTGGCAAACGCACGGCATGGAGCTGGAGGCGATCCAGTCACACCTGCATGCGCGCGGCCTGGAGACACTCAAGTCAGCCCATGCCATCCTCAAGGCGTCGGGCACCCCGCACGAGGTACATGTCGTACTGGGCGAGGTGGCCGAAACCATCGTCGCCAAGGCAGCCGAATTGGGCTGCGAGGCCATCGCCATGGGCTGTAGCGGCAAGGGTATGCTGGCCGGGCTGGTACTTGGGTCCGTTGCCCGCAAGGTGATTCATCTCGCCACCCTGCCGGTGACGCTGGTCAAGTAGTGCCTGGCTCTGCCGGCTGCCGCAGGTAGTCCGCCAGCGCCTGGCAGCCGGCGAGGGCCCCCAGTGGCAGCGACAGGCCGCTGGCCGGGTCAGGCAGCGCCGCTTCCAGTGGATTGATGCGGATCAGTCGGCCGTCGGCCTGTTCCGAGAAGTGCCGGACGGTGGGGATGTGCGTGCCGGCACCCAGTTCGATGCATACCAGCCGTTCCACTGAATCCAGCCAGTCGCGCAGGCGCTGGTATTGCAGCGCCGTGCGCCGCTCCACCCAATTCCAGTCGTTGAACATCAATATGTTGGGGCGCGCGACGGCAGCACAGCGCGGGCAAAGCGGTGCTTCGTTGCGCAGATGGCAACGCGCCTCGTCCACCTCGGGGCGAAATGCTGCGGCTGACCAGATCGCGTCGCAACAGGGGCGGCTGCACTGCAGGTGATGAATCGAGCCGTGGATTTCGCAGATCCGCCCGGCTGCAAAGCCGGCCTTCGCGAACTGGCCATCGACGTTGCTGGTGAAAACCCAGGCACCATGCGGCTTTTCGGCCGCCATACCGAGCAGCAGGCGGAAGCCGGCGTGTGGTTCGGTGCGGCGGTAGAGATCGAGGCGATGGCCGTAGAAACCCCAGGCTAAAGCGGGGTCGCTGGCGAAGGCTGCCGGGTTGGCAATGGATTCAAAGGCGATCCTGGCCCGGCCCAGGGCCGGATAGGCCGCCCAGAAACCGCCCGGCCCGCGAAAGTCGGGCAAACCGGAGTCGATGCCCATGCCGGCCCCGGCGGTGATCAGCAAGCCATCGGCGGCCCGCAGCCAGGCAGCGGCTTGCTGCAAATCGCTACCCGGGCTGCTCATCGTCATTGCTGCCATGCCAAGGCGGCACGGCTAGTCGAGGCCACCCTCGGTGCTCGACAGGATTTCCGGATAACCTGTCGGGTCGTCCTTGTGATCGTAGATTTCCTTGATGTGGAATTCGAGATCGGTCAGCGCGCCGTTTTCGTCGGCGTAGATTTCCTTGATACGCAGGATTTCCGGCAGGGCTTTCTTGAAGGCGACGAGCAGGGTGGGGTCGAAATGGCGGCCGCTCTGCTCGTCGAAATACTGCAGTGCGGTTTCCAGCGGCAAGGCAGGCTTGTAGGGGCGCACTGAGACCAGTGCATCGAAGACGTCGGCGATGGCGACGATGCGTCCTTCGAGCGGGATGGCCTCGCCCGTGAGTCCTTGCGGGTAGCCGCTGCCATCGAATTTCTCGTGATGGGTCAGGGCGATGATGCGGGCTGTTTCGAGCAGCTCGTTGTCGTGCTTGCCGATGATCTCGGCGCCCATGATCGGGTGCTGGTACATCACCTCCCACTCGGCCGCATCGAGCTTGCCGGGCTTGAGCAGGATGGCGTCGGGGATGCCGATCTTGCCGATATCGTGCATCGGGGCGGTGTTGAAGATGATGCCGGCCGACTCCTCGCCGAGGCCGTGGGCGAGGGCGATCAGCCGGGCGTAGTGGCTCATGCGCAGGACGTGGTTGCCGGTTTCGTTGTCCTTGAACTCGGCGGCACGGCCTAGGCGACGGATGATCTGCTGGCGGGTGGTGAGCAATTCGGCTGTCCGCTGCGCCACCATGTGGGCCAGTTCACGCGACTGGTCGTAGAGGGCGAGGTGGGTGCGTACCCGGGCCATCACGATGGGCGGGCTGATCGGCTTGGTAATGTAGTCCACGGCGCCGATTTCCAGCCCGCGCCGTTCGTCCTCGGTGCTGCTCATGGCGGTGACGAAAATGATCGGGATGCGGCGGCGGTCCGGGTTGGCCTTGAGGCGGCGGCAGATTTCCAGACCGCTGATGCCGGGCATCATGATGTCGAGCAGGATGAGGTCGGGCGGCTCATCGGAATAGACGATCTTCAGCGCCTTCTCGCCGGAGGTGGCGACCCGGACGCGGTAGTCGTCGCGCAGGATTTCACTGAGCAGATCGATGTTTTCCGGGCTGTCATCGACGACCAGGACGCATTGTTTGGGCAGGATGGGGGACATGGGCTATCCGCTCTCTTGGCTAGTCTGCATGTTGCCGTTGCAGGATCAGTTGGGCCAGCGTTTCCCTGGCATCGTCGAAATCATAACGGTCGATCTGGTGTGCCAGTTGATCGACCGCATGCGCAGCAAAAATTTGCCGGAGTTGCCCGGCAATGCCTTCGAAGTGGCGGACAGCCAGTGCGTCGTCGTTTTCCAGAAGGCGCTGCAGTTCCGATACCGCGTCGGCGGGTAATGCGCTCATCACCGGAGCGGCGGCGAGCGGCATTTCATGGGCGAATCGTGCCGCCTGGGCAACGACCTCCGCCAGGCATTGGCGCAACTCGGCCAGGCGCGATTCCAGCGCCTTAGCATCGGCGTGCGGGCTGGTCTTGAGCTGGTTTTCGATATCACCGGCCAGGCGGGCGAGTTGCGTCGCGCCGATATTGCCGGCCAGGCCGCGCAAGGTGTGCGCGCGCAGGATCATGGCATCCCGGTCCTGTGCCGCCAGGTCGGCGCCGAGCTTGTCGGCGGCATCGGCCTGGTTGTCGCAGAAACGGAGGAGCAGGCGGTTGTACATGCTCCGGTTGCCGCTCAGCCGGGCCAGAGCGCTGGCCGTATCAAGGCCCGGCCCGGCGGCCGCTGCCGCATTGGTGCCGGCAGCCCCGGTCGTTGGGCTGCCGGCAACAGGCAGGCCAAGCCAGCGCGCCAGGGCGGCGTGCAGCACGGCAACGTCGATCGGCTTCGGAATATGGTCGTTCATACCGGCTGCCAGGCAGCGCTCGCGGTCACCGGCCAGGGCGTTGGCGGTCATCGCCACGATGGGTAGCTGGCTGAAGGCGGGATTGCTACGAATGGCTTCGGTTGCCGCATAGCCATCCATGACCGGCATGTGGCAGTCCATCAGCACCAGGTCGTAGCGCTGCTGGCCGACCTTGGCGACGGCCAGTTGGCCGTTCTCGGCGGTATCGACAGTCAGCCCGATATTGCCCAGCATTTCTTCCGCCAGCTCCCGATTGACCTCGTTATCCTCGACGAGCAGCACGCGGCGCCCGGCGAACTGGGCCGACAGCGTGACGGCCGGCAGTTCCGGCGGGCTGCTCTGTCCGCTATCGCGATGCAGGGCGAGCATGATGCTGTCGAACAGCGAGGAAGGCGTGACCGGCTTGCCAAGGATGGCGCCAACGGGATTTTTGCCCAGAGCGGCGAGCAATTCGTCGTGGTCGTAGGCGGTGGCCATGATGACGGCGGCGGCCAAGGTCGGGTGCTGGTTGCGGATATGCCCGAGCAGTTCGACACCATCCATGCCCGGCATTTTCCAGTCGATGATCAGCACGCCGTAGTGCTCGTCGCTGGCCAGCTCGGCGAGGGCAGCGGCGCCGCTGGTGACGGCCCGGCCCTCGATGTTGAGCATCTTCAGCATGTGCAGGAAGACTTCGCAGGCACCGCTGCTGTCATCGACGATGAGGGCGCGCAGGTTGTTGGGCAGGCCGATGCGTTGCGGTGCGGCGGCTTGCCCGACGGCCAGGCCGAAGGGCAGATGGAAGGTGAAACGGCTGCCGATACCGGGCTGGCTGCTCACGCTGATGCTGCCGCCCTGCAGATCGACGATGCGCTTGCAGATGGACAAGCCGAGGCCGGTGCCGCCGTATTTGCGGGTGGTCGAGGTATCGGCCTGGGTGAAAGCGGCGAACAGCCTTTGCTGCTGCTCCGCATCCATGCCGATGCCGCTGTCGATAACCTCGAAAGCGACTTCGATAGTGCCCTCACCCTGACTCAATCGCCTGACGGTGACCTTGATTTCGCCGGCTTCGGTGAATTTGATGGCGTTGCCGACCAGGTTGAGCAGCACCTGGCCGAGACGCAGGGGGTCGCCCACCAGTTGGTCGGGCACATCCGGGGCGATGTCGTAGAGCAGTTCCAGGCCGCGTTCGCGTGCCTTGATGGCGCACAGGTCGCTGAGGTGGAGCAGGATGGCGTCGAGGCTGAACGGCGTCTGCTCGAAATGCATCATGCCGGCCTCGATCTTCGACAGGTCGAGAATGTCGTTGATGATGCCGAGCAGGCCCTTGGCGGCATTGTCCACCTTGCGCAGGTAATTGCGCTGGCGGTCGTTCAGTTCGGTCTGCAGGGCGAGGTGGGTCATGCCGATGATGGCGTTCATCGGGGTGCGGATCTCGTGGCTCATGTTGGCCAGGAAGTCCGCCTTGGCGGCGGCAGCCGATTCGGCGGCGGCACGGGCGCGCTCGGCTTCCCGTTCCGCTTCCTTGAGCGGTGAGATGTCGACGATGACGCCGATCAGGCCGTCCGGCCGGCCATGCGGTGCCCGGAAACCGCTTACCGAGTAGAGGGTGTCGCGCACCCGGCCATGGGCGTCAGTCAGTTGCATCTCGCGGCTGATACTGGACACCTCGGCAATGATCCTTTCGTCCTCGGCCTGGCAAACCTGGGCGATTTCCTCGGGTAGAAAGTCGAGGTCGAGCACACGCTTACCGATGAAATCGCGGCGATCGATGCCAAAAAAATTCTCGTAGGCCAGGTTGCAGCCGAGCAGCCGGGTATCGGCACCCCGATAGAAAATCGGGTTGGGGATGGTGTCGATCAGGGCGCGCAGGAAAGAGAACTGGCGGAGCAGTTCAGCTTCGATCTTGCGCCGGTCGGATACGTCGAGAACGGTAACCAGCAGCGAGTCGAGCTCGCCCTGTTCGTTATGGACGGCAGCGATCTGCACGTCCCCCCAACGCGTCTGGCCGGCGCGGTCGGTGAACTCGAATTCATGACGCAGGCTGGGCGCCTGCCCGGGGTCCGCATTGGCCAGCCATTCGCTCATGCGGCCGAGGATAGCGGCAGGCAGGGCGATGGCCTCGGGGTGGGCGAGCAGATGGTCGATTGGCTGGTCGAGGAAACGGGCAAAGGCCGGGTTGACCAGCACCGGCTTGCGACCAGGGTCGAGGCTGACGATGCCGACGGCGGCGTTGTCGAAAATGGCGCGGAAGAAGGCTTCCCGTTTTTGCACGATGCCCTGGCTCTCGCGCAGCGCCTGCGTGCGGCGGGCGACGGTCATTTCCAGATTGAGGTTGGTTTGCAGGATATCGTCATGCGCCTGCCGCAGGTGTTCGCGCATGGTATCGAGGGCGGTGGCGAGTTGCCGGACTTCTGCCCACGGGGCATAGCAGATCACCGGCGATTCGAGATGCTGGGCGCCGATGCGGGCGCTTTCCTCGGCCAGGGCCTGCAGGGGTTCGCCGAAGCGTTTGGCCATACGGATGGCGACGATCATGCCCAGGGCCAGCGCCGAGAGCATGATCAGGCCGAGCAGCAGCACATCCTGCCTGGAGATCGGCACAAAGTCGCTTTCCGGGGCCGTGAGGCCCAGCCAGATGCCGCTGGTGTTGTCCTTGATCGGCCGGAACAGGCTGAGCCACTGGGCATCATCCTGGCGGTGGCTGTGCAGCCCATGTCTTGGCTCGGGGTTGGCCTGCCACGCCTGGAAGGCCGTGGCCAGTTCGCGCAGATCGAGTTCTTCCGGCGTTTTGAGCAGGGTTGCGCCGATCGCCTGGCGGTCGGCGAAGCGCGTATCGCGCGGCGGGGCGATCAGGCGGCCCTCCTTGAGGAAGAGCGCGGCCTTGCCCTGCGGGCTGAACGCCATGCGGGTGGTGAATTCGGCGATGTCGAGGAGGCGGACATCGTGGCCGATCACATAGCTGGAACCATCGGCTGCCTGCCAGCGCATGGCTGCCGTAATGCCCGGTTCCTTGGTCGTGAAGAAGATGTAGGGCTCGGTCCAGAACACCGTCCGGTCATCGGGCAGGGTCATGGCACCCTTGAACCACGGGCGTTCGCGTGCGTCGTAGTCACGCTCGTGCATGGCGACGCTTTCGATCTGCCAGTCGGCGTTCCAGGTAATCCAGTAGGTTTGCCGGCCCCAGGCTGCGGGATTGGAGATGCGGTTGATCCAGCGCCCCTGCTCGCCCATCAGCAGCAGGATCTCGCGGCCCGATTCGTGGGCGAAAATGACCGAGGTGATTTCATCGTGGTTGGCGATGATAGGGAAGAAGAACTCGTTGAAGCGCAGCAGTTCGTCATGGTCGATAGCGGCATGCTTGCCCCAGCCCTGGCTGCTGCGCAGGGTCACCTCGACGGTCTTGAGCAGGCTGCCGAAACGGGCTTCGAGCTGTTCGGCCGCCAGTTCCATCTGGGCCCTGGCCAGGCGGTCGATGGTCGGCTGGCCGATCAGGTGATAGAGGGCAAAGCTGAAGGCGCCTAGCGCCAGCACGATGAGCAGCCCGATACGCAGTATCAGACTGTTGGCAAACCCCGGCTGCTTGAAGGAAACGCCACGCAGCATTCCTCCTCCCTTGTTTGGTGATTGAGTGCTGGCTGTTCCTCGGAACTGGATTTTTATTGTGGCGCAGCAACGGGTCGAGATATACGGCCGGCCTTTCGGCCTGTCAAGGGATTATGCCTACACGCTATTGAACGACGACGATTTCCGGTGCCTTGCCCAGGTATTCAAGACGTTTGTGCAGGGCTTCGCTGGCGAAGATACGGCCGTCGGCATCGACGCGCAGGACGAGACCGACGGCCAGGCGGCGGGCCATGTCGCGCCAGCCGTCCGGGCCGGCAATGAAGATCGGCTTGGAGGCCGCGTCGGACAGCGTGCCGGCCCGGGTGCCGGCGGGAATCAGCACGGTGACTGCCTGCGTGTGGCGAACCGGGTAGCCGGTGCGCGGGTCGAGCAGGTGGGCATAGCGCCGGCCATCGACTTCGAAGAAACGCTGGTAGTCGCCGGAGGTGCCGATGGCTTCGCCGTCGTCGAGCGCCACGGTGGCCAGCGGCCCGGCCTGGCGGGGGTGCTGGATACCGACCCGCCATTTCCTGCCCTCCTTGCTGCCCAGGGCCATCACGTTGCCGCCGATATTGATCAGCGCATTGCGGATGCCCATGTCGCGCAGGATGGCCGCTGCCCGGTCGAGGGCGACGCCCTTCAGGTAACCGCCGAAATCGAGGGCGACGTTGCGGTTGCGGCTGCGGAGGGTGGTGCCGTCGATGGCGATGTCGGCAATGGAGGGGCGGTTGAGCAGCCAGTCGGCGATGTCGCTTTCCGATGGCAATTCGGCCTTGAACTCGTCGGCCTGAAAGCCCCAAAGCTGAATCAGCGATCCGATGCCGGGGTCGAACAAGTAGTCGCCCTGTTTGGCAAGGGCCTGCGCCTCGTCGATGAAGGCAGCCAGTTCGGGCGTGACGGCATGCGCCCGGCCGGCAGCCATGGCCGCGTTCAATGCACTCAGTTCGGAGGGCTGCCAGGCGTGATAGCGCCGGTGCAGGCGGTCGAATTCGCGCAGTACGGCGGCGATGGCCTGGCGTCCCTGCTCGGGGTCGTTGCCGACGACGATGACCTCGACACGGGTGCCGAACACGTAGGCCTGCTGCTCCTGCAACGGCGTGCGGCTGCACGCGGCCAGCAGAAGAGTGGCCAGGCCGAGCAGGAACAGCGTCAGGCCAGGCCGCACAAGTGCTCGAGGGCGGAAATGAAGGCGCTGGCCGCGTCGAAACCCGATTGCTGGCGAATCTCGACCATGCAGGTCGGGCTGGTGACGTTGATTTCGGTGAGGTGGCTGCCAATGACGTCGAGGCCGACCAACACCAAGCCGCGCTTGAACAGCACCGGGCCCAGCGCCTCGGCGATCCGCCGGTCGTCGGCGGAGAGCTCCTGGACGACGCCGGTGCCGCCGGCTGCCAGGTTGCCGCGCGTTTCGCCGGCCTTGGGGATGCGTGCCAGGCACCACGGTACCGGCTTGCCGGCGATGAGCAGGATGCGTTTGTCGCCAGCCGAGATTTCCGGCAGGTAGCGCTGCGCCATGATGGTCCGCGTGCCATCCAGGGTCAGCGTTTCGACAATCACGTTGCGGTTCGGGTCGTGGCGATGGACGCGGAAAATCTGGCTGCCGCCCATGCCATCGAGCGGCTTGAGGATGACGTCGCGCTGCTCGTCGATGAAATGGTGGATCTGCACTGCTTCGCGGCTGACCACGGTGGGTGGCGCGAAGTCGGGGAAATCCATGATCGCCAGCTTTTCCGAGTGGTCGCGCAGGGCGCGCGGCCGGTTGACGACACGCACGCCGTCGGCCTCGGCCCGTTCGAGCAGCCAGGTGGCGGTCAGGTATTCGAAGTCGAAGGGCGGATCCTTGCGCATGATCACCGCGTCGAAGGCACGCAGCGGCTGTCGCTCGCGCCCGGTTTCACGATACCAGTCGTGGTCGTCCGGGCGCAGCAGCAGGTGCATGGCCTCGCCGGAGACGCCGCCGGCATGGGCGCTGTCCGGCTTGCGCCAGGCCAGCGTCGAGGCCTCGATGGCGAATACGTCGTGGCCGTGTTTTTCGGCGGCGCGCATCATGGCCACCGAGGAATCCTTCCAGGCCTTGAGGTCGGCCAGCGGATCGACGATGAATGCCAGTTTCAGGGATTGGCTGCTGCCGCCGAGCAGGTGCCGTTCAAAATGCAGTTGCTGGGCCACGCTGCGGGTCAGGCCTCGTCGGCTTCGGGCGCCGTGCGCTCGAGTTCGATGGCCGCCGCCAGGCAGGCCAGGCGACCGACCACGCCGTAGGCGTAGAAGCGGTTGGGGGGCGAATCGGGGTTGCCGCAGCGGTAGTCGGGCAGGTTGCAGCCGGTCTCGAAGGCCAGCGGCTCGAAATGCATGCCCGGGGCGTTGAGGTTCTCGTCCTTGCCGCGCCCGGTGTGCACGCGGTAGAAGCCGCCCACCACGTAGCGGTCGATCATGTAGATCACCGGTTCGGCCACCGCCTCGTTCAGCGTCTCGAAGGAATGGACGCCTTCCTGGATCAGCACCTCGCTGACCTCCAGGCCTTCCTTGACCACGCTCATCTTGTTGCGCTGCTTGCGGTTGAGGGCGATGACCTCGTCCACATTGCGCACCGTCATGACGCCCATGCCGTAGGTGCCGGCATCGGCCTTGACCACGACGTAAGGCGTCTCGTCGATGTCGTATTCGCGGTACTTTTCCCTGACGATGTCGAGCACGGCGGCGACGTTGGCGGCCAGGCATTCCTCGCCCTGGCGCTCGTGGAAGTTGATGCTGCGGCAGACCGAGAAGGCCGGGTTGATGCGCCACGGATCGATGCCGATGGCCTTGGCGAAATCGTTGGCCACCTGGTCGTAGGCGGCGAAATGGTTGGACTTGCGGCGCACCGCCCAGCCGGCGTGCACCGGCGGCAGCACGACTTGGTCCTGCAGACCCTGCAGGATGGCCGGAATGCCGGCCGACAGGTCGTTGTTGAGCAGGATGGCGCAGGGGTCGAAGCCGTCCAGCCCGAGCCGGTAGGGGGTGCGGACCAGCGGTTCGAGCAGCAGGCTCTGGCCGTTCGGTAATTCGACGGTCGTCGGCCGGGTGATTTCCGAGTTCAGCGAGCCGAGGCGTACGGTCAAACCGGTTTGCTTGAGGATGGCGGCAATCTGCGCGACGTTCTGCAGGTAGAACTGGTTGCGCGTGTGGTTCTCCGGGATGAGCAGCAGCGAGCGCGCATCCGGGCAGAATTTCTCGATGGCGCTCATCGCCGCCTGCACGCACAGCGGCAGGAAGGCCGGATTGAGGTTGTTGAAGCCGCCGGGGAACAGGTTGGTGTCCACCGGTGCCAGCTTGAACCCGGAGTTGCGCAGGTCGCACGACGAATAGAAGGGCGGCGTGTGTTCCTGCCACTGGCCGCGCAGCCAGTGTTCGATCTGCGGACTGGCGGCCAGGAAGCGGCGTTCCAGTTCGAGGAGCGGCCCGGTCAGGGCGGTGGTGAGGTGCGGAACCATGAGCTGTATCTCAATCGCGGGTTATTGTTGTGGCTGCAAATCTTACACCGCAGCGCCGGGAAAGACTCACAGCCGGTAATCGGCCTGGGCCAGACGCTGCAGACGGGCGGCGACATCGGCGAAATCGCTTTCCTGCTGGGCGACTTCGTCGAAATAGGTCTGGGTTTCATCGCCGGCATGGCTGATCAGATCGCTCAGATAGCTGGTCTGCACCTCGGTCAAGCCGAGCGTGGGAACGACGCGGCCAAGTTGCTCGATGCTTTCGAGCACGGCCGAGCGGCCTTGGCGATGGCTGATGCCGGAATGCCGGGCGGCTTGCTGCATGGCCGCCCGCAGTTCGTCCAGCGCTGCTTCGATACCCTGTTTCTGCAGGTCGCGCTCGCTGTTGGCATCGAGCGCAGCCAGCCGCATGTCGGCACTTTCGGCCAATACCGCCAGATGGTCGCGCAGGCGGCCGACCTTGTCCGGGTCGTCCACGGGCAGGTTCTCGACGAGCAGGGAAACGTTGTCGAAATTGATCACGGCGCGCGAACCCATTTCGAAGATGCGGCCGATGTCGCGCAGCTTCTCCAGCACGGCTGCCTGCATGGCGGTCATCGGCCCCTCGGCATTGAGGGCTACCTGCTGGTGCCGGCCGCGCACCTCGACGGCCCCGCGCAGGCCCCAGGCCTTCATGGCCGCCATCAGGCGGGTGGCGATGGCCGGGTAACTGGTCGCCATGGCCGACTTGCGCAGGAATTCGATGACCACGCCGAGGTCGCCCATGCTGCTCATGGCGGTGAAGGCGAGGCGCTGGGCATCGGTGGACTGGCTGGCCAGGGTGCGCATTTTTTCGCGCAGCTCGATGGCATTGCCCAGCTTGTGCCGCAACTCGTGGGCGGCGATCGGTTTGGTCAGGAAATCGTCCCCGCCGGCTTCGTAGGCGGCAACCCGCTCCGGGGTGGTGTCGTGGGCGGAGACGAAGATGATTGGCACGTCGGCACCGCGTAGCTGCTCGCGGAAGCGGCGACAGGTGTCGTAGCCATTGATGTCCGGCATGTCGATGTCGAGCAGCACGGCATCGAAGCTGTCCGCACTGGCCAGAAAGCTCGAGCCGCTGTCGAAGGAGGCGACGGTGTAATCCTTTTCCAGCAAGCGGGTGAGAATCATGCGCTGCGTCAGATTGTCGTCCACGATGGCGATGCAATGGCTGTGAGTCATGCCGATTTTCTTTCAATGACAAGTCTGTCAAAAGTAACACAATTCCCAGCCCGTGTCACCGCAAGTGCTTGAAAAAAGGTAGAATTCGGCCCTTCGTTTTACCGCTATCTGCAGATCGGAATTCCTGTGCTCGTCGCCGCCAACATCACCATGCAATTCGGGGCCAAGCCCCTGTTCGAGAACGTCAACGTCAAGTTCGGCGAGGGCTATCGCTATGGCTTGATCGGTGCCAACGGGGCCGGCAAGTCGACCTTCATGAAGATCCTGTGCGGGGCCCTCGAGCCTTCCGCCGGCAACGTCTCGAAGGAAAAGCACGAGCGCATGGCCTACCTGAAGCAGGACCAGTTCGCCTACGAGGACATGCGGGTTCTCGATGTCGTGCTGATGGGCCACGAGGAAATGTGGGCCTGCATGAGCGAGCGCGACGCCATCTACGCCAATCCGGAAGCGACCGAAGACGACTACATGAAGGCCGCCGACCTGGAGCACCAGTTCGCCGAATACGACGGCTACACCGCCGAATCGCGCGCCGGCGAGCTGCTGCTCGGCGTCGGCATCCCGACCGAACAGCACAACGGCCCGATGAGCCAGGTCGCCCCGGGCTGGAAGCTGCGTGTGCTGCTCTGCCAGGCGCTGTTCGCCAATCCGGATATCCTGCTCCTCGACGAACCGACCAACAACCTGGACATCAACACCATTCGCTGGCTGGAAGACGTGCTGAACAATCGTGACTCGACGATGATCATCATCTCCCACGACCGCCACTTCCTGAACCAGGTCTGTACCCACATGGCCGACCTGGACTACGGCAAGATCACCACCTACGCCGGTAACTACGACGACTTCATGGAAGCCGCGCAGGCCGCCCGCGAGCGCCAGCAGAACGCCAACGCCAAGGCCAAGGAGCGCATCGCCGAACTGCAGACCTTCGTCCGCCGTTTCTCGGCCAACGCGTCCAAGGCCAAGCAGGCGACCAGCCGCATGAAGCTGATCGACAAGCTGAAGCCGGAAGACGTCAAGCCGTCGTCGCGCCAGTACCCGTGGATCCGCTTCGACTACGACGAGAAGGCCAAGCTGCATCGCCAGGCGGTCGAGATCGAGAACCTGGCCTTCACCTACGAAGGCGGCGAGCGCAAGATCTTCAACAACCTGACGCTGACCATCAATGCCGGTGAAAAGATCGCCGTGATTGGTGAAAACGGCGTCGGCAAGACGACCTTCCTGAAGCTGCTGATGGGCGAACTGGCGCCGCAGTTCGGCACCATCAAGTGGGCGGAAAAGGCTTTCCCGGGCTACTACGCGCAGGACCACAGCGCCGAATTCGCCGGCGAGCAGAGCCTGACCGAATGGATCGCCGGCTACGCCCGCGCCACCATCGAGGATGGCGGCGACCTGGAAACCCTGATCCGCGGCACCCTCGGCCGCCTGCTGTTCTCCGGCGACGAGGTGAAGAAGCCGGTCAACGTCATTTCCGGCGGCGAGCAGGGCCGCATGCTGTTCGGCAAGCTGATGCTGTCCAAGCACAACGTGCTGCTCATGGACGAGCCGACCAACCACCTCGACATGGAATCCATCGAAGCCCTGAACTCCGGGCTGGAGAAGTTCCCCGGTACGCTGGTCTTCGTGTCTCACGACCGCGAGTTCGTGTCGTCCCTGGCGACCCGTGTGCTGGAGGTGAAGGGAGACGGCAAGATCGTCGATTACCTCGGTGGTTACGAGGACTACCTGGCCTCGCAGGGCGTGGAATAAGCCGGCTGTTTGCCGGTCCGCCGGCACAGAGCGAAAAAAGCCGAAGGTTCGTCCTTCGGCTTTTTTACGCCTGTCCGTTGTTCACGGGGCGTTCCCGATATACGGCAGCAGTGCCTTGGCGGCGTCGATGCGCAGTTCGGCGCTGACTTGCGGGTCGTTCATCACGGCGAGCAGGAATTGTCGGGGGTCGGTGAATTCGCCGCGCAGGGATAGCTTGCTTGCCAGTACGCTGGCCTTGCCGGCGGTGTCGTGGACAGCCGGGTCAGCCAGCGGCTGGAGCAGGGCGAGGGCGCGCATGAAGTCGGCTTTGCCGATACGCTGGCAGCCCGCCAACAGATCGGCCTGCTGGTTGCGGTTGGGAGGCAGGTCCAGCCAGGGTTCGCCGACGAACATGCTGCCCATGCCGGGGTCGATGAAGGCGGCCCAGCGATCGTCGCCCGGCAGTTGGCATGGCGGCGGTTGGCTGGGCAAGCCGCGGCGCAGGCGGGAGTCCGCCAGATCGGCCAGGTAACGGTGCTGCAGGCCATCGAGAAAGCACGCGGTTTCATCGGTAGCGACTGCTTCCGCCAGTGAAAACCAGAGCTGATAACCCTCGCCATCGATGGAAACGGCGGGCGCGGGTAGCTCAAGTTCTTCCTGCACGGCGCGGCACAATTCGGCCACCCTGTGCCAGTCGGCGGCTCGCGTGAAGGCGAGGCCGAGAGCCTGCTGGCCACCAGAGGGCGGCTGGTCGGGCAGGAAATGCAGGCGCTGCAGTTCGCTCGTCAGCTTGTCCATGCTTGCGATTCCGCCTTATTGCGGCAGGCCGCCGGCAGCCAGGGTGCGGATGATCTGCACGCAATCGACGTCGGACTGGTGGTAGGCCGACTTGATGTAGTCGATATAGGCGCGCTCTTCCGAGTTGGGGTTGCTGGCGAAGCTGGTGGTGTAGCTGAAGCGCAGGAAGAGGGCGGCCGGCTCGGGTTCCTCGATGGTGATGGTCAGGCTGCCGCCGGCATGCTGTTCGCCGGGCAGGATGTCGAAGCGGACCCAGTGCTGTTCGACCAGGGTGACCCGATCGTGGATGACCGCAGCGCCAAAATCGAGCTTGCGCAGCAGATGGTCGGCATGGCGTTCGAGGATGGTGCAGCTTTCCAGTCCGGGCAGGAAAGGGGTGGCGTCTTCGACACGGTGCAGCAGGCCTTGCCACACCTGATCGCGGTTGAGCGTTTCGACCAGCGGGTTTTGCAGGTCGTTGATCTGGATGAGGTGTTCGAAATTCATGGGCCGATGTTAGCATCCCGCCCATGCAACTTGAACGACTCCTCCAGAAACATGGCTTCGGTACGCGCAAGGGCTGCCGAGGGCTGATTCGCGACGAGCGCGTCGCGGTCAATGGCCAGATTTGCGACGATCCCTTTGCCGACATCCCGACCGCTAATCTTGTCTTCTCGGTCGATGGCGTGGACTGGCCTTATGCCGAGTTCGCCAGCCTGATGCTGAACAAGCCGGCCGGCTATGAATGCTCGCGCAAACCGCAGCATCACCCCTCGGTGCTCGAACTGCTGCCCCGGCCATTGCGCGAGCGCGATGTGCAGCCTATCGGGCGGCTCGATGAAGACACCACCGGCCTGCTCTTGATTACCGACGACGGCCAGTTGAATCACCAGTTGTCGTCGGCCAGGCGCAAGGTGCCCAAGATCTACCTGGCGACGACCAAGCACCCGCTCGATCAGGCCCAGATCGACCAGTTGCTGGCCGG
>JAEUOE010000242.1 GCA_016790885.1 Dechloromonas sp.
CTTGACGTGCTCGTCGAAGTAGCGCGCCGGCTGCGGCTTGGTGATGTCGAAGTAGCGGAACAGCGCAAAGGCGGTGAGTTGCCAGAGGAAAGTGTCCGGCGTCATCAGCAGCACCAGCCAGAAGGGCACGATCTCGTCCCACACGATGCTGCCGTGGTCGGGGTCGCCCAGCGCCTTGCCGGTCACGTCGATGAACCAGATGCCGGCGAGGTAGGCGGCCAGCAGCAGGCCGAGCAGCGGCAGTTCGTCAAAGTACGGGCGGAACAGGGCGAAGCTGAGCCAGGCGAACAGGGTGCCGAAGGTGCCCGGTGCTTTCGGTGCCAGGCCGCTGCCGCAACCGAGCGCGAAGAAATGCGCCGGGTGGGCGAGCAGGAAGGCGAAAGTCGGCTTACGCGGCAAAGTGGTCGTAGCCTTTGCGCTCGAAACTGACCGGGTTGAAGTCGGGGTCGTAGACGGTGACTTCGCCGGCCTGGCCAGCGACGATTTCGCCGATGTGCCAGAGCGGCAATTCCAGGCGGGCAGCGATTTGGGCGATGGTCAGGCTGAGCGTGCCTGGAGCGGTAAAGCACAGTTCGTAATCGTCGCCGCCCGCAACCTGGCACTCGAGTGCGATGCGGCGCAGGTCGGCATCGTACGTGTCGCCCTTGGGCAGGTGCGGCAGTTGCACCAGCTTGACGGCGGCGGCGCAGTCCGAGCGCTCGCAGATGTGGCCAAGGTCGGCCAGCAGGCCGTCGGAAACGTCGATAGCCGCCGTTGCGATGCCGACCAGTGCCTGGCCGAGCGCAACGCGGGGGCGCGGTTTTTCCAGTGCGGCGACGCACAGGCGGGGCCAGGGTTCGGGCAGCTTGACCTTGCCCTGCAGGTGGGCGAGGCCCAATGCCGCCAGGCCGGGGCGGCCGGAAACCCAGACTTGGTCGCCGACTTGGGCGCCGTCGCGGCGCAGGGCGCGGCCCGGCTCGACTTCGCCCATGGCGGTGATGCAGATGTTGAGCGGGCCCCTGGTGGTGTCGCCGCCGATCACGTCGACACCATATTCGCTGGCGCAGGGGAAGAAACCATCGGCGAAGGCGGCGATCCAAGCTTCATCAACCGCCGGCAGGGCGCCGGCCAGCGTCACCCAGCGCGGTGTGGCGCCCATGGCGGCGAGGTCGGAGAGATTGACGGCGAGCGCCTTCCAGCCAAGGTTCCTGGGGTCGGTATCGGGCAGGAAGTGGGTACCGGCGACCAGCATGTCGGTGGTCACCGCCAGTTGCTTGCCCGGCGTCGGCTGGACCAGCGCGCAGTCGTCGCCGGGGCCGAGGATGGCCGATGGGGTAGGCCGGGCGAAGTACTTGTCGATTAAAGCGAACTCGCCGGCCATCGGCTTACTTTTTGGCTTGCTTGCGGGCAGCGACTTCGTCCGGGCGAAGAATGGCCGCGACCTTGTCGAGCACGCCATTGACGTACTTGTGGCCGTCGGTGCCGCCGAAGGCCTTGGTCAGTTCGATGGCTTCGTTGATGATGACGCGGTACGGGGTTTCCGGGTGGTTCAGCATCTCGAAGCTGCCCAGCATCATCACGCAGGCTTCGACCGGCGACAGTTCGCCGAACGGGCGGTCGATGTGGGCGGTGATCTGCTCGACCAGCTTTTCCTGCTGGCCGATCACGCCGCGCAGGGTGCCGACGAAGAATTCACGGTCGGCCTTGGCGAAGCCTTCCATTTCCGGGGCGTAGGCTTCGATGGCGGCCTCGTCGGCACCGCCGACGCGCCACTGGTAGAGGCCCTGCAGCACGAATTCACGGGCCCGGCGGCGGGCGGACTTGGGCGGGGCCTTGACGTCGTGCGGGTGCTCGCTGTCGCTGAGGAAGGTGGTCATTGGAGGAGTGCTTTCTGCAGGTTGGCCATTTCGACGGCAGCCTGGGCGCAATCGGCACCCTTCGGCTGCATGCGGACTTCGGCCTGTTCGTCGGTGTCGCAGGTCAGGATGCCGTTGGCGATGGGTACGCCGGTATCGAGCTGGACTTCCATGATGGCGCGGCAGGCGTCGTTGGACACCACCTCGAAGTGGTAGGTGTCGCCGCGGATGACGGCGCCGAGCGCGACCAGCGCGTCGAAGCTGCCGCTCTGCGCCATGGTTTGCAGCACCAGCGGGGCTTCCAGCGCGCCGGGCACGGTGGCGATGGTCATGTCGGCATCGGCCACGCCCAAACGCTTGAGTTCGGCGATGCATGAGGAGAGCAGGCCTTCGCAGACCGGCAGGTTGAAGCGGCACATCACGACGCCGACCTTGAGGCCGGTACCGTTCAGGTTGCTGTCGAATTCGAAAACGTTGTCGAAGCGGGACATGGTTCAGAGCTCCGCAGGAGAGGAAACGAAGCCGGTCACTTCGAGGTCGAAGCCGGCCATGGAAGGCATCTTGCGCGGGCTGGAGAGCAGGCGCATCTTGGTGACGCCGAGGTCGCGCAGGATCTGGGCGCCGATGCCGTAGCTGCGCGGGTCCCACTTGGTGGGGGCGCTCGGGGCGGTGCCGGTGAGGCGGGTGAGGATGGCCTCGCCGTCTTCCGGGCGGTGCATGAGCACGATGACGCCGTGGCCGTTCCTGGCCAGCGCGGCTTGCGCCTGGTCGATGGAGAAGGCCTGGCGCTTGCTGGCCGGGTCGAGGAAGTCGAGCACCGACAGCGGCTCATGGACGCGGACCAGCGTTTCGCCGCCGGCCGGGATGTCGCCCTTGACCAGCGCCAGGTGCGTGGCGCCGCTGGCCTGGTCGACGAAGGCGTGCAGCGTGAATTCGCCGTGCGCGGTGGCGATGGCCTTGCTGGTCATGCGCTTGACCAGGGTTTCCGACGAGGCGCGGTAGTGAATCAGGTCGGCGATGGTGCCGATCTTGATGCCGTGCTCCTTGGCGAACTCGATCAGTTCCGGCAGGCGGGCCATGGTGCCGTCGTCGTTCATGATTTCGCAGATCACCGAGGCGGGTTCCAGGCCGGCCATGCCGGCCAGGTCGCAGCCGGCTTCGGTGTGGCCGGCGCGGACCAGCACGCCGCCTTCGCGGGCGGTAATCGGGAAGACGTGGCCGGGCTGCACGATGTCGTCGGCGACGGCATTCTTGGCGACGGCGACCTGGATGGTCCGGGCGCGGTCGGCGGCGGAAATGCCGGTGGTGACGCCCTCGGCGGCTTCGATCGAAACGGTGAAGGCGGTGCCGTAGACGGTACCGTTGTTGCGCGCCATCTGGGTCAGGCCCAGCTTCTTGCAGCGTTCGGCGGTCAGGGTCAGGCAGATCAGGCCGCGGCCGTACTTGGCCATGAAATTGATGGCTTCCGGCGTGATGTGCTCGGCAGCCATGACGAGGTCGCCCTCGTTTTCGCGGTCTTCTTCATCGACCAGCACGACCATGCGGCCGGCTTTGAGTTCGGCGACGATTTCAGCGGTGCTGGCAATGGCGGGATGGGGGGGCATGGGGGACTTCCGGGGAACAGCAAAGGGGGTGCTATTTTCGCAGAAACAGCGCGTTGGCACATGACTTTAGTGAGGTGTCAGGGGCTTACGGGAGGTAAGCCTCGACCTGTATGCGCAGGCGAACTTCATCGCCGATGAAGGGCTGGCCGTTGTTCAGGCCGAAGTCTGAGCGCCGGAGAATGGCCTGGGCATCGGCGCCGCAGCCGCGCTTGCGATTCGCCAGGTTGAAGCCGCATTTGAAGCGAGTGATCTCCAGGCGGAGTGGCCGAATTTCGCCGCGCATGACCAGCGTGCCCTCGACGGCGCTCAATTTGTCGCCGGCAAAAACGAGCTTTTGGCTGCGGAAAATCATGTCGGGAAAGGTCTTGGTGTCGAACCAGTCCTCGCCCCGCAGCACCTCGTCGCGCAGGGCGAAGCCGGTCTCCAGCGAGGCGGCGTCGATACGGATGTCGATGCGCCCGGCTTGCTGCTCCGGGTCGAATTCGATGCTGCCGCTGCTGCGCGTGAACAGGCCGCGCTGGGTCGAAAAGCCGAGGTGGTCGATCTCGAAGCTGGCGTAGGTATGGCTTGGGTCGATGTGGTATTCGGCGGCTTGCACAGCGGGCAGGCTGGCTGCCAGGAGCAGGGCGAGGAAAGAACGGCGCATGGCGATTGCGGCAGCGAGGAGATGTGGCTGTGACCCGGCAGGCGCTGCGCCGTTCCCTCCTTTTCAGGTTAGCATCGCGGGCCATGCGCCACGCCCTCCTCTTTTCCGTCTTCGTCATCGCCTCCTGCGGCCTGGCCTACGAACTGATTGCCGGTGCGCTGTCGTCCTACCTGCTGGGCGATTC
>JAEUOE010000245.1 GCA_016790885.1 Dechloromonas sp.
GTAGCGACGCCCGCCAGGGTGCTGGCCAGGCTTTCGGCCTTTTCGCGGAAACGGTCGACCAGCGCCCCCGAGATGGCCGGTTGCGGGCCGCGTGCCTTGGCCTCCAGAACAGCCAGCGCAGCGGCCCGGCGCTGGGCGAAATCGCCCTTGCCGACGCCATGCCGAACCTGGGCGAGGATTTCGTCCTTGGCGCTCATGCCACCCGGTTCCGCGGCGTGCCGGCCGCGAAGGCCTCGATGTTGTCGATCAACTGATCGGCCAAGGCCTGCATCGCCGGCCGGCTGGACCATGCGACATGCGGCGTGAGCAGGAAATTGGGCAGTGCCAGCAGTTGCGGATCGACCATGGGATGCCCCTCCGGCGGCGGTTCGGCGGTGATGACATCGAAGCCGGCTCCGGCGATCCAGCCCTCCTTGAGCGCCCGGATCAACGCGGCTTCATCGACGATGCCGCCGCGCGCCGTGTTGATGAGCAGCGCCGAGGGCTTCATGGCTTGCAACTCGGGCTCGCCGATCAGGCCGGTGGTTTCGGGCGTCAGCGGGCAATGCAGGCTGATCGCGTCGGCCTCGGCCAGCACATCGGCAAACGCCGTGTAGCCAGGCCGCACCGTCGTCACCCCCTTGCGCTCGGCACGCAGCACGCGCATGCCGAAGGCCTCGGCCAGCCGGGCGACACCGTTGCCCAGCGTGCCGCTGCCGATCAGGCCGAGCGTGGCACCATGCAGGTCGCGGATCGGGTGGTCGAACAGGCAGAACTGCCTTGACTGCTGCCAGGCACCGGCGAGCAGGGTTTCGCGCCAGGCGACCAGGTTGCGCGACAGGGCGAGCAGCAGGGCCATGACATGCTCGGGCACGGTGTGCCCGGCATAGCCGCGAATGTTGGAAACGACAATACCGCGCCCCCGGCAGGCATCGAGATCGACATTGTTGGTGCCGGTGGCGGAAACGGCGATCATCTTCAGCTCGGGCAGCGCAGCGATGGCCTCGGCGTCGAGCGGCACCTTGTTGGTGATCGCCACCGCCGCGCCGCGCAGGCGCTCGACGACCTGCCCCGGCAAGGTGCCGGGGTATTCGACCCATTCGTGAGCGAAGGCCGGCCGCCGCACGGCAGCGATCAGCGATTCGCCTTCGAGCTGGACGATGCGCATGTTCAGGCAGCCACCATCTCGAATGGTTTGCCGGCCGCTTCGGCGATGGCGCCAACCTGCGCCCCCAGCGCCGCATTGCCGCAATAGACCAGGCGGTCGATGGCGGTGCCGCAAAGGCCCTCGAGGGCAGCCATGTCGCCTTGCAGCAGGTTGACCACGCCGGCCGGCCATTCGCAACGGCTGGTCAGCTCGGTCAGCGCGAAGACGGCCGAGGGGGCTTTCGGGCTCGGCTTGACGACGATGGCGGCACCGGCCATCAGCGCCGGCGCAATGGTTTCGGCAAAGCCGGCCAAGGGGCGGCCGGCATCGAGAACGACACCGATCACGCCAGTCTGCCCGACCGAGGCACCGCGCAGCGCGGCGACAGCGGCGCTCACTTCGGCCGCGGCCTGCGCTTCGTCGAAGCCGCAGTCCTGGCTGAGCAGCTTGGCGAAGTGGCCGGCATAGCGGTCGAGTTCATCCGACAGCTTGCCCAGGCAGACCCGGCGGGCGGGCATGCCCATCTCGGCCCACGCCGGCTGGGCGGCCTGCGCCGCCTGCACGGCCTCGGCCGCCTCGCTGGCACCGCACAGCGGCACGCGGCGGATGGCTTCGCCGGTCTGCGGATTGGTCACCGTGAAGAAGTCCTTGGTCACGGTCAAAAAGGCGTGGCCATTGACCCACATCGGGATGGCCATCGGGCCGTCAGAGGCAAATTCCATACTCAAGCTCGCTTTCTTGCTTTGTAGAGTTCGTGAAACGTCCGGCCCGAGCTGACGGGCAGATCGCGACCAGCGGTCCAGCCCGGCGCCAGGCCGAGGATGCGGATGCGGCCGTCGCCATCGGCCAGCCAGTTCAGGTAACGGGCTGCCCGCCGGGTCAGCCAGCGGTAGAGCGCCGGGCGCCCGGCCACCCAGGCCCAGGCCTTGAATGCCAGCCGCTCGGACCACGGGCGCAGGCCGCGCTCGACCTGTTCCGTACGCAGTTGGTGCATCAGCCTGGGTAGCGGGATACGCACCGGGCAGACGCTTCCGCACTGGTTGCAGCCGGTGGTGGCATGCGGCAGATCGAGGGCGTTTTCGATACCGGTGTACAGCGGCGTCAGCACCGAGCCCATCGGCCCCGGATAGACCCAGCCATAGGCGTGGCCGCCGAGCGAGAAATAGACCGGGCAGTGGTTCATGCAGGCGCCGCAGCGAATGCAGCGCAGCATGTCCTGGTAGGCCGAGCCGAGCAGCTTGGCGCGGCCGTTGTCGACCAGGATGAATACCGTTTTTTCCGGGCCGTCGTGATCGCCTTCGCGCCGGGTGCCGGTCAGCAGCGACACGTAGTTGGAAATACTCTGCCCGGTGGCCGAGCGCGGCAGCAGGCGCATCAGCGTGGCGAAATCCTCCAGCGTTGGAATCACTTTCTCGATGCCGGTGACCACCACATGCACCCGGGGCAGCGTCGTCACCATGCGGCCATTGCCTTCGTTGGTGACCAGCGCGGCAGTGCCGCTTTCGGCAATCAGGAAATTGGCGCCGGAAATGCCCATGTCGGCAGTCAGGAAGTGCTGACGCAACACCTCACGCGCTTCGCGGGTGAGGTCGGGAATATCGGCCGACGTGCGCGTTTCGATGGGCCGGCCATGTTCCTTGGCGAACAGCGCCTCGACTTCCTCCAGCGTCTTGTGAATGGCCGGGGCAATGATGTGCGACGGTGTTTCGCCGGCGAGCTGCACGATGTATTCGCCGAGATCGGTCTCCACCGGGCGGATGCCGGCAGCCGCCAGGGCTTCGTTAAGGTGCGCCTCTTCGGACAGCATGGACTTCGACTTGGTGGCCTTGCTCACGCCGTGGCGGCGGGCGATATCGACCACCAGCCGGCCAACCTCCTCGCCATCGCGTGCCCACAGCACCTCGGCACCGCTCGCCGTGGCCCGCTCCTCGAAAATGTCGAGCCAGACGTCGAGATCGGCCAGCGTGCGGTTGCGGATACCTTCGCAGGCGGTGCGCAGCGCTTCGAAATCGAGATCGTCATCGGCCAGCCCGGCAATACCCTTGGCCCGCTTGCCGACGAACAGCGGCTTGGCCTTCTGCAAGGCACGCTGCAAAACCGGGTTGCGCACCTTCTCGCCGGCCCGCGCCTGGAAGTGCATGGCCTGCGAGTGCTTGGCGGCAGCCGTCACGCCTCGCCCCCGGCCAGCACTTCGGCGATATGCAGCACGCGGGTGGTTTCGTCACCGCGCCGGCGCAGGCGGCCTTCGATGTTCATCAGGCAACCGAGGTCGCCGCCGACCACGGCATCGGCTCCGGCAGCCGCGATGGCGTCGCACTTGCGATCGACGATCTTGGTCGATACCTCGCCGAACTTGACCGAGAAGGCACCGCCGAAGCCGCAGCATTCCTCGCACTCGCTCATTTCCTTGAGCGACAGGCCCGGCACCCTGGCCAGCAGGTCACGCGGCTGGCGCTTGATGGCAAGGCCGCGCAGGCCCTTGCAGGAATCGTGATAGGTCACGCTGCCGTCGAATTGATTGGGCACCGCCGACAGCTTCAGCACATCGACGAGAAAACTGGTCAATTCATATGCCCGGTCGGCCAGCGTGCGGGCGCGCAGGCCCCAGGCAGGATCGTCGGCCAGCAGTTGCGGATAGACGTTGCGGATCTGGTCGGCGCACGAACCGGAAGGAATCACCACGTAATCGTAGCCCTCCAGTTCGCCGATGGCCTTCCTTGCAAGGTCGGCAGCCAGCGCCCGTTCACCGGCGCTCCACGCCGGCTGGCCGCAGCAGGTTTGTCCTTCCGGAACAATCACTTCGCAGCCGGCCGCTTCGAGCAGGCGCAGCGAGGCGAAGGCGACGGACGGTCGCATCAGGTCCACCAGGCAGGTAACGTAGAGAGCTACGCGCATGTTAATATTGCGCCGCACAAGAAAATAAAAAAGTGGCTAATGCTACTCAAACCACACCAATAAAGGAATCCAGTTGTCTGAAGCTGTCAGCGGAACCGGCAAAGCGCCCGGCTCCATACAGGTCATCGAGCGCATGATGTCGCTGCTCGATGCGCTCGCCGCCTCGCCGGATGCCGCCAGCCTGAAACAATTGGCGCTTGCCACCGAACTGCACCCTTCGACAGCGCACCGCATTCTGGCAGCGATGAGCACCGCCCGCTTTGTCGAACGTCAAGATGCCGGCACTTATCGCCTCGGCATTCGCCTGCTCGAACTGGGCAACATCGTCAAATCGCGCATCAATGTGCGCGAAGTGGCCCTGCCCTTCATGCAGGAACTGCATGAAAAAATCGGCGAGGCAATCAACCTCGGCGCCCGCCACGACGACGAGATCGTCTATCTGGAACGTACCTCCTCCGGCCGCGCCCTGGTGCGCGTCGTTTACCTCGTTGGCGGCCGTGCGCCGCTGCACCTGACCTCGCTCGGCAAACTGTTCCTGGCCACCGACGGCCCGCAGAAAGTCCGCGAATACGCCAAGCGCACCGGCCTGCCCGGCAAGACGCCGCGTTCGCTGACCACCCTGGCCACGCTGGAAAAGGAACTGGACAAGGTTCGCCGCCATGGTATCGCCTACGACGACGAAGAAGCCGAGCTCGGCCTCAAGTGCGTCGCGGCACCGATTCACGACGACGAGGGCAACATCGTGGCCGCGCTGTCGGTGTCCGCTCCATCCGACCGTCACGACCCGGACTGGGCATTGCAGGTCAAGAAAACCGCCGATGCCGTGTCGCATGCTCTCGGCTATACCGGCCTGCGCAAGTAAGTAGCATCGCCCAAAGCAAAGAGGCCGCTCGATGCGGCCTCTTTGCTTTTTGGCAGGAAAGATCAGACCTTGCGGCGCTCCACCGATGCCAGCGAGGCGCTTTCCATCCAGCGCTTGATACGGTTGGCATCGCCGACCCGCGTCATCTTGCCAACCGAGTCGAGCAGCACAATGACCACCGGCCGGTCGGCCACGCGGGCCTGCATGACCAGGCAGCGCCCGGCTTCGGAAATATAGCCGGTCTTCGACACGCCAATTTCCCAGTTATCGCTGCGCACCAGGGCGTTGGTATTGCCGAAGTCGCGGATACGGCCGTTCAGTTCGACCTTGGCCTCAGCCGTGGTCGAGTACTGGCGGATTTCTGGGTAGCGCGCTGCGGCGGCAACCATGCGGGCCAGGTCATGGGCGGTGGACACATTGTTGCTCGACAAGCCGGTCGGCTCCTCGAAGCGGGAGTGGAACATGCCGAGCGACTGGGCCTTGCGGTTCATGGCCTGCACGAAAGCCGGCATGCCGCCAGGGTAGTGGCGACCCAGCGCGTGGGCGGCACGATTTTCGGAAGACATCAGTGCCAGCAGCATGGCTGTCTCGCGGGTCATGGTCGTCCCGACCGGCAGGCGTGAGCGGGTGCCCTTCAGGCCATCGACATCCTCGTCGCCAATGGCGATGACTTCCTGCAGGTCGAGTTTGGCATCAAGCACGACCATCGCGGTCATCAACTTGGAAATCGAGGCAATCGGCACCACGGCATCCGGCTGCTTCTCGACCAGGGCCTGGCCATTGCTCTGGTCGACGACCAGGGCGGAGGCAGAATACAGGGCCAGACGGCGCGGATCGCCATCCACGTCCATCATCACCTGGCGGACCGCCTTGGCAGATGGCTTGCCGGCAGCAGCAACCTTGCGGGTCGGCGCCTTCGCTGCATTGCCGGCCAGCGCCTTGCCCGGGCGGCTCGCAACGGTTTTCCCCGACTTGCCTGCCGATTTGGCGGCAGGCAGGCTGGATTTGGCGGCGACCGGCGCCTTCTTGATCGACTTCTTGCTGGTGGTTTGTTCGGCCTTCTTGGCTTGGGCAGCGAGAACCGGGGTTTGTACGCACAATCCCAGTACAGCGCCGACCAGCAAGGCCGCCTTCAGTTTCTGCTTCATTCAACATCTCCTGCCAATCGTGGCAATCTTACCCCAGTTTAGCAGGAGACGAAGAATTTTCAATAAAAATAAGAAGATACAAAAGTAAATTAAAGCAATGGCTTAGCCCGCATCGACCACCGTGAGCGCCGTCATGTTCACAATGCGACGCACAGTGGCGGTCGGCGTCAAAATGTTAACCGGCTTGGCGGCGCCAAGCAGGATGGGACCGACCGTCAGATTGTCGCCAGCGGCCACCTTGAGCAGGTTGAACGAAATGTTCGCGGCATCCAGCGTCGGCATGACCAGCAGGTTGGCCTGGCCTTTCAAGCGGGAATTGGGGAAGGCCTTGAGGCGGATGTGCTCGTCGAGCGCCGCATCACCGTGCATTTCGCCTTCGACTTCCAGTTCCGGCGCACGCTGGCTGAGTTGCGCCAGCACGTCGCGCATCTTCAGCGAGGTCGGCGTGTCTTCGGTGCCGAAGGTGGAATGCGAGAGCAGCGCGACCTTGGGCGTAATGCCGAAATTGCGGATTTCCTCTGCCGCGAGCAGGGTCATGTCGGCCAGTTGCTCGGCGCTCGGGTCGTAATTGACGTAGGTATCGCCGATGAATACGGTGCGCTCCGGCAGCATCAGCAGGTTCATGGCGTAGTAGCGATCCTGGTCGGCCCGCGTGCCAATCACGTTCTGCACATATTCACGATGCGTTTCATGGCGACCGAAGGTGCCGCAGATCAGGCCGTCGGCGTAACCCAGCCGGACCATCAAAGCGCCGTACAGCGTATTGCGGCGACGCACCTCGCGGCGCGCATAGTCGGGCGAAACACCCTTGCGTTCCATGATGCGGTGGTAGGTCGTCCAGAATTCCTCGTAATGCGCATCGAAGAAGGCGCAGTTGTCAGAATGGACAACCTCGAAATCCTCGCCCTCGCGAATGCGCAGGCCGGCTTCCTCGATACGGCGCCGGATCTCGGCATGGCGACCGATCAGCACCGGCATGGCGATACCTTCATCGCGCACCACCTGCACGGCGCGCAATACGCGCTCGTCCTCGCCCTCGGCAAAGACGATGCGCTTGGGCGCCAGCTTGGCCTGCGAGAAGACCGGCTTCATGATCATGCCGGAGTGGTAGACGAATTCGTTGAGGCCCTGGATATAGGCATCCCAGTCCTGGATCGGACGGGTGGCGACCCCGGAATCCATGCCGGCCTTGGCTACCGCCGGGGCGATCTTGACGATCAGGCGCGGGTCGAATGGGTTGGGAATCAGGTATTCCGGACCGAAACTGGCGACCTTCTCGCCATAGGCGCGAGCCGCTACTTCCGACTGTTCGGCGCGGGCCAGTTCGGCGATCGCCTTGACCGCCGCCATCTTCATTTCCTCGGTGATGGTGGTGGCGCCGACATCAAGCGCGCCACGGAAGATGAAGGGGAAGCACAGCACGTTATTGACCTGGTTCGGATAGTCCGAGCGACCGGTACAGATGATCGCGTCGTTGCGCACCGACTTGACCAGTTCAGGCGTAATTTCCGGCGTCGGATTGGCCAGCGCCATGATCACGGGCTTGTCCGCCATCCTGGCGACCATTTCCGGCTTCAATACACCGCCGGCCGACAGGCCAAGGAAGACGTCCGCGCCTTCAATGACTTCACCCAAGGTGCGGGCGTCTGTCTTCTTGATATAACGCGCCTTGATGTCGTCCATTTCCTCGACGCGACCTTCATACACCAGGCCCTTGATGTCAGTGACCCAGATGTTCTCGACCGGAGCGCCGAGCATGACCAGCAGGTCGAGGCAGGCCAACGCGGCGGCACCGGCACCGGAGGTGACGATCTTGACCTTGGTCAGGTCCTTGCCGATCAGGTGCAGGCCGTTGAGGATGGCGGCGCCGACGACGATGGCCGTGCCATGCTGGTCATCGTGGAAGACGGGAATCTTCATGCGCTCGCGCAGCTTCTTCTCGATGTAGAAGCATTCCGGCGCCTTGATGTCTTCGAGATTGATGCCACCGAAGGTGGGCTCCAGCGAAGCGATGGTGTCGATCAACTTGTCCGGATCGCGTTCGTCGATTTCGAGGTCGAAAACGTCGATGTTGGCGAACTTCTTGAACAGTACGCCCTTGCCTTCCATGACCGGCTTGGCGGCGAGCGGGCCGATGGGGCCGAGGCCGAGGACGGCCGTGCCGTTGGTGATGACCCCAACCAGGTTGGCGCGCGAGGTCAGGGTGCTGACTTCGGCCGGATCGGCGACGATTTCCTCGCAGGCGTAGGCGACGCCCGGGGAGTAGGCCAACGAAAGGTCGTACTGGTTGGTCAGTTGCTTGATCGGGGTTACCGCGATCTTGCCCGGCTTGGGCTGGCGGTGATAGTAGAGGGCGGCTTCGCGTAGCTGTCGAGGGTCCATTTTTGTCTCCGTTTTGTATCGTGAAACATCATCTCAAATCGCGGGATATGGTAACACGTGAAATGTGAAATTTTTCAGCCTTGGATATCACATGACAAGGCCAGTCAAGTGGATGTTTACCCTAATTTGATGCATAATTATGCGCTTCCCAGCCGACGGCCTCCAGCCGCTCGAAGTCTTGGTGGCAGCTCCCGGCGACTGGCGTAAAACCTAGCTATTTCAGTTACTTATAGAGAGACCGATCGCCATGACCGCACCGCTGAACGCGCCTGATTACGTCAAACATGAAGGCCTGAAGAAATGGGTCGCCGAAATCGCCGCCCTGACCCAGCCCGACCGTATCCATTGGGCTGACGGCTCCCAGGAAGAGTATGACCGCCTGTGCGCCGAAATGGTCGAGGCCGGCACCCTGATCAAGCTGAACGAGCAGAAGCGCCCGAACTCCTACCTGGCTTTCTCCGACCCGTCCGACGTTGCCCGCGTCGAAGACCGCACCTACATCTGCTCCGAGAAGAAGGAAGACGCCGGCCCGACCAACAACTGGGAAGAGCCCGCCAAGATGCGCGAGACCCTCAACGGCCTGTTCAAGGGCTGCATGAAGGGCCGCACGATGTACGTCATCCCGTTCTCGATGGGCCCGCTCGGTTCGCCGATCGCCCACATCGGCGTCGAAATCTCCGATTCCGCCTACGTCGTCGTCAACATGCGCACCATGACCCGCATGGGCAAGGCCGTCCATGACGTCCTCGG
>JAEUOE010000278.1 GCA_016790885.1 Dechloromonas sp.
GCTGCGCCGTTCCCTCCTTTTCAGGTTAGCATCGCGGGCCATGCGCCACGCCCTCCTCTTTTCCGTCTTCGTCATCGCCTCCTGCGGCCTGGCCTACGAACTGATTGCCGGTGCGCTGTCGTCCTACCTGCTGGGCGATTCGGTGATGCAGTTCTCGACGGTGATCGGCACCTACCTGTTCGCCATGGGCGCCGGGTCGTGGCTGTCGAAATACATCACCCGCGACCTGATCGGCCGTTTCATCCAGATCGAGTTGATGGTCGGCCTGCTCGGCGGTTTTTCCGCGGTCGGCCTGTTCCTGGTCTTCACCTGGTTGTCGGCACCGTTCAAGTTGGTGCTCTACCTGGTGGTATTCGGCGTCGGTGCGCTGGTCGGGCTGGAAATCCCCCTGGTCATGCGCATCCTGAAGCGCGAACTGGCCTTCAAGGACCTGGTCTCGCAGGTACTCACCTTCGATTACCTAGGCGCCCTGGTAGTTTCCATCCTCTTCCCGCTGATCCTGGCGCCGCAGTTGGGCATGGTGCGCACCGGCCTGTTGTTCGGCGTGCTCAATGTGGCGGTGGCGCTGTGGGCTCTGCACCTGTTCCGCGATCAGCTACCGGCCCGGCGCGGCCTGCTGCTGCAGAGCTGGACGGTGTTCGGCCTGCTCGTCGCCGGCTTCGCCGGGGCCGGCCACTTGACCACCTTCGCCGAAACCCATCTCTACGCCGACGACATCGTGCATGCCGAAAGCACCCCCTACCAGCGCATCGTCGTCACCCGCTGGCGCGACGACCTGCGCCTGTTCCTGAACAACAACCTGCAGTTTTCATCGCACGACGAATACCGCTATCACGAGGCGCTGGTCCATCCCGGCCTGGCCAGCCTGCCCGGGGCGAAGCGCGTGCTGGTCCTCGGTGGGGGGGACGGCCTGGCGGTTCGCGAAGTCCTCAAGTATCCGCAGGTCGAGCAGGTCACGCTGGTCGATCTTGATCCGGCGATGACCGATCTGTTCTCGACGGCGCCGGCCCTGGTAGCGCTCAACCAGGGGGCGCTCAAGTCGGAGCGGGTCAGGGTGGTCAATGCCGATGCGCTGCAATGGCTGGAGGAGAGCAAGGAGTATTTCGACTTCATCGTCATCGACTTTCCCGATCCGTCCAATTTCGCCCTCGGCAAGCTGTACACGGCTGCCTTCTACCGCCTGATCGAAAAACGGCTGTCGGCCAATGGGTTGATGGTGGTGCAGTCGACGTCGCCGCTCTATGCCCGGCAATCCTTCTGGTGCGTGGTGACGACCCTGGAGAGCGTCGGTTTCAAGACGGCGCCCTACCACGCGCAGGTGCCCTCGTTCGGCGAGTGGGGCTACATCATCGCCGGGCGGCACGGCTACGTGCCGGGCAGTGTCGATCCCCGGAAAACCCGTTTCCTGACGCCGGAAACGATGCCCGGCCTGTTCGTCTTCCCGGCCGACATGGCGCGCCTGCCGGCCGAGGTGAATCAGCTCAACAATCAGGTGCTGGTGCGCTACTTCGAGGCCGAGTGGCGCAAGGTCATCCGTTAGCGCCGGGCGAGCAGGTAACCGACGATTTCCTCGAAAGGCAGCGGCTTGCTGAACAGGTAGCCCTGCAGCACGTCGCAATCCAGGCGCGCCAGAAAGTCGCGCTGGGCCTGGGTTTCCACGCCTTCGGCAACCAGTTCCAGGCCCAGGCTGTGGCCGAGGGCAATGGTCGCGGTACAGATGGCGGCATCGTTCGGGTCGGTTTCGATGTCGGTGACGAAGGAGCGGTCGAGCTTGAGGCGATGGATGGGCAGATGCTTCAGGTAGGACAGCGAGGAATAGCCGGTACCGAAGTCGTCGATGGCCAGCTTGATGCCCATGGCAGCCAGTTGGTCGAGGATGGAGAGGGTCACTTCCGGGTTCTGCATCGCCGTGGTTTCGGTGATCTCCAGCTCGATGTCGGCGGGTGACAGGTCGTAGCAGGACATGGCGCCGCGGATCAGCAGCAGCAGGTTGTCGTGGCGCAGTTGCTGGGCCGAGATGTTGATGGCGACGCGCACATCGGCCAGTCCTTGCGAGCGCAGGTTGCGCGTCAGGCGGCAGGTTTCCCAGATCACCCAGTCGCCGAGCGGCTGGATCAGCCCGGTTTCCTCGGCGATGCCGATGAAGCGGAGCGGCGACACCTGGCCAAAGACCGGGTTGTTCCAGCGCAGCAGGGCTTCGATGCCGACGACGCGGCCGCTCGCGGTCTCGATCTGCGGCTGGAAATGCAGGGCAAATTCGCAGTGGTGCGGGGCAATGGCCGAGATGGCGCGGCGCAATTCGTTTTCCATCTGCAGGCGCTCGCCGGCCGCTTCGTTCATGCGTGCCGTGTAGAACTGGTGGTTGTTGCGGCCCGCGCTCTTGGCGTGGTACATCGCCGCATCGGCGTTGCGCAGCAGGGTGCCTGCGTCGCTGCCGTCGATCGGGAACAGGCTGATGCCGATGCTTGGTGTGGCGTAAAGCACATGGTCGGTGACGCGATAGCTGTCGGCCAGGTTGCTCTGAATCTTGCTGGCAACGCGGGCCGCCGTCAGCGCGCTTTCCACCTCGGGCAGCACGACGACGAATTCATCGCCGCCCAGGCGGGCCACCAGGTCGCTCCCGCGCACGCTTTCGGACAGGCGCTGGGCGACCTGCTGCAGCAACTCGTCGCCGATGTGGTGACCCAGCGTGTCGTTGATGTTCTTGAAGTTGTCGAGGTCGATGACCATCAGCGCCAGCTGGTGGTTCTCCCGTTCGCACAGGCGCAGGGCCTGGCCGAGTTGCGACTCGAAGGCCAGCCGGTTGGGCAGGTTGGTCAGCGGGTCGTGATAGGCCAGGTAGGCCAGGCGGTCGGCAGCTTCGGTATCGGCATCCGGCTCCGAAAAATTGGCGACGTAATTCTCGATCTGGCCGTTGGCGCCGCGGATGGCGGCAAT
>JAEUOE010000064.1 GCA_016790885.1 Dechloromonas sp.
GGTGATCCGCAGCCGCCTGCAGAAGCTGGCCGACACCATTGCCGCCGACATCGGGCCGTTCGGCTACCGCGTATTCTCCGACTCGGCGCCGGTCATGGAAGTCGAATTCGCCAGCCAGGCCGGCCTGGGCTGGCGCGGCAAGCACACGCTGCTGCTCTCGAAACAGGGTTCCTGGCGCTTCCTCGGCGAAATCTATACCGATCTGCCGCTAGCGCCCGACGAACCGGTCGAATCGCACTGCGGCACCTGCACCGCCTGTATCGACGCCTGCCCGACCGGCGCCATCGTCGCCCCCTACAAGGTCGACGCCCGGCGCTGCATTTCCTACCTGAGCATCGAACTCGACGGCCCGATCCCGGAAGAGCTCCGCCCCCTGCTTGGCAATCGCATCTACGGCTGCGACGACTGCCAGCTCTGCTGCCCGTGGAACCGCTTCGCGCAGATCGGCGACCCGGAATTCACGCCGCGCCACAAGCTGGATTCGGCCTCGCTGCTGGAACTCTTTGCATGGACCGAACAGCAGTTCAACGACCGCCTGGCGGGCAACCCGATCCGCCGCATCGGCCACGAGCGCTGGCTGCGCAATATCGCGGTGGCGCTCGGCAACGGGCCGGCCGGCAAGGCCGTGGAGGAAGCCCTGCGTCAGCGGCTCGACCATCCCTCGGCTGTGGTCAGGGAGCATGTCGCCTGGGCCTTGGCCCGATTGAGCAGCAGGGCAGCGCAAACTCAGATTTAGTACTTTAGCAATATTTACAATTAAGCAACTCAATGGAATAGTAGGGCACCCCAATGATGCCCGGCCATGACCACTGCCCGCTTTCGCCAATCCCTGCTTGCCCTGACCATCGCCTGGCTCGGCATTGTCGCCTTCGCAACCCATTTGCTGATCAGGGCGGAAATCGGCCGGCACGAACGCGATTTTGAAGCGGCGACGCAGCAACTGAGCAACGGCCTGAAGCATAAACTGGACACCAACGAGGCCGTCCTGGCGGGATTCGTTGCTTTTCTGCGGGCGGTCGAAGGCAACGACGTCGAATCGGCGACGCGCTATGCCGCCTCGGCGACGGCAGCCTACCCCCACATCTACATGCTGGAGGTAGCGCGCCGGGTATCGGTCAGTGAGGAAAGGCAGTTCGAGGCAGCGCTGCGCCAGAACTGGCTGGCTGACTTCACGCTCAAGAGCTTCCCCGGCATCACCGGCAGCCCCGCCACGCCCGCCGAGGCAAAAATGGAGACCTGGCCGGTCCTCTTCCTCTACCCCGCCCTGCCGGAAGCCCAGGCGATCTATGGCGTCAGGCTGGAAACCGTCGATTACCTGGCCTATTCCCTGGCCCTGGCGAAAAAAAATGCCAGGCCGGTCGTCAGCCCGGTTTTTGAACTGTACGAAGGTGGCCGGGCCTACATCCTGTTGCAGGAAGTCGAACGCGCCACTGTCGCCAAGGGGCTCGCCGCAACCAGCCTGTTCGGCAACACGATGACGGCCCTGCTGGTCATCCGCAGCGATGCCCTGCTGCCCGGCCCGGCCGCGCCGGCCGCCCTGAAGACAATGGCCTACGCAGCGCAGATGCGCAGCGCCGGACGCTCCGACAACCTGCTGTTCAGCCACGAAGCCGAACCATCCGGTCGGCTCGATACCTGGCTGCTGCCGCGCTTCCAGCACGAGTTCGTGATCGACAACGTCTCGCAGCCGACGGTGCTTTCCTTCGAGCAACAACTCGCCTGGCATGACCTGCTGACGGCGGAATTCCTGATCATCATCGGCCTGCTCGCCTGCGCGTTCGTCACCGTCCCCGCCTTGAGCCTGCGCCATTTCCGGGCCGTCGAACGCGGCGCCCGCGAGCTGGAACGTTCAGCCTACCTGGCGACGCATGACCTGCTGACCGGCCTGCCCAACCGTTTCCTGTTCATGGACCGTTTCGAGCAGGCGGTGCAACAGCACATCCGCAACGGCAATTCCTTCGCGCTGCTGCTGCTCGATCTCGACCATTTCAAGGAAATCAACGACCAATACGGGCATGAGGTGGGCGATGCCGTGCTGGTCGAGAGCGCCCGGCGGATGACGGGCGAAATCCGCGCCTGCGACACGGTTGCCCGGCACGGCGGCGACGAGTTCGTCGTGCTGCTGGCCAACACGCTGGACAGCAACGACGCGCTGGCGGTGGCCGAGAAATTGCGGCACGCCATCGCGCAGCCGCTGGAAAGTGCCGACCGCCGCATTAGCATCACGCCCAGCATCGGCGTGGCGATGTACCCGGCCGACGGCAAAACGCTCGACGACCTGCGCCGGGCGGCGGACGAGGCAATGTACGAAGCGAAAAAGAACGGCCGCAATGCGGTTTCCGGTTTCCGGCAAGCCGCCGGCTGACGCCACAAACCACCGCTACCAGCTCGGCCCCTGCCCACCCGGCATGAAGCGGATGGGTGCCACCTCGGCCTTGTCGAGCGCCAGTTTGCGGTTAATGCGGGCCGTCATCTCGTCACGCGACGGGATGGGCAGATCGTTTATTTCGCCCAGCACGCCGCGAAGGCGCTGTAGCCAGACGTGGGTCAGTTCGGCCAGCGCGGCATAGAACGACGTGGCGCAGAACAGAGAAATGCGCTGGGCGAAGTCGGGAAACCAGTAGCCGACATGTTCGTCGATGAAGCTGGCCGCCTGCCGGCCGCCTGCCGGAACGTGCAGCAAATGCTGCAGGTACTGCAACTGCAGCACGAAATGGTCATCGAAACGGCTGCGCCAGTCGGCCGCCCGCAGGCCGGCTGCCGCATACAGTTCGCGCAGTTCGAACATCGGCGCGGCGCAGGCCAGGTGGTCGTCGGACAGCCAGACCGATTCGTAGGGCGAGGCGCCCAGGCTGTTGTTCAGGTAGATGGCGGCGTAATCGGCGGCCAGTTCATCGAGCGAGGCCGGCTCGGTCAGCGCGGCGGCCATGTTGGCGCAGGCCTGCTGGCCGGCCTCCCCGGCCGGCGGCAGGGCCAGGCCGTGCGGGAAATCGGCGGCACGCAGGGCGGCCAGGGTCTCGGCATCGAGTTCGCGGTCGTGCAGGCGGATCAACTGTTCGAGATCGTCCGCCAGGGCGGCGAACAGCTCACTGGCCATCGACCCGCCCCTTGCTGTGCGGAATGAAGGCGATGGACGGCCGGGTCAGTTCCGGATTGGCCATGTTCTTCACCTGCTTCACCGGTTGGTCGTGTGGCCCGATGGCCGTGGTCTTCAGCGTTCCCCGCCAGATTTCCTCGATCGGCCCGATATCCAGCACGCGCATCATGCAGGCCATCACGCAATAGGGCTTGCGGCCGGCTTCCAGTTCGTCGATGCACATATTGCACTTCTTGATCACCATTTCCTGTGGATCCCACTGCGGCGCGCCGTAGGGGCAGGCCGCCTCGCACTTGCGGCAGCCGATGCACAGCGTCGAGTCGATGTCGACCATGCCGTTGTCGGCCCGCTTCCAGATCGCGCCGGTCGGGCAGGTCGGCAGGCAGGCCGGTTCGGCGCAGTGGTTGCAGGCCATGTTGACCTTGTAGGCGTAAACATCCGGGAAGCTGCCGCCCTCGACGTACATCACCCGCCGGAAGCGCGGCCCGGGCGGCAGGCCGTTCTTGTCCTTGCAGGCAATCTCGCAGGCGCGGCAACCGATGCAATCGACGTTGTGGTGAATGAAGCCGAGCTGCACGGCCGGCTTGACCGGCTCGTAGGTCTGCGCCACCTTGCGTTCGATGGCGGCTTTCAGTTCCTGCTTGTCGACTTTCCGGACCATTACTTGTCCCTCCGGAAAATGACGGACCGGGAAGTCGCCTGCGTATCCCAGCCGGGCCGATGATTCAGGTCGGTCTTTTTGAAATCGACCAGGATGGTGTTGTAGGCGAAGGCGCCGGCCGGGCTGGGCTCGTCGAGGGTGAGGAAATCGGGATTGCCGGCGCGGTCGGTGCCGTCCTTGGCCAGGTCCATCCACGCCCCCTCGTAGAGCACCACCACGCCGGGCATGCAGCGTTCGGTCACGTAGGCCGGCACGACCACCCGGCCGCGGTCGTTCCACACCTCGACGATGTCGCCGGTGACGATGCCCCGCGCCTTGGCATCGCGGGCGCTGATCGTCATTTCCTGCTGATAGGTTTCGCGCAGCCAGGGAATGTTGTGGAAGATCGAATGCGTCCGCCAGCGCGGATGCGGCGTCACCATGTGGAAGGGGTACGTCTTTGCCTTCGCATGGTTAAGCGACTCGAAGGGCTCGATCCACTTGGGAATGTAGGGGATCTCGTAGCCGTACTGCGTCTTCGTCCAATCCTTGATGTTGGCCAGGGTCGTGGACAGGATTTCGATCTTGCCGGACGGCGTCGGGAAGCGCTTGCCCTCCCGAATCTGCTCCTCGAAGGCGACATGCGGCCGGTCGAGCTTGAATTTGTAGACGCCGTGCTTCTTGAAATCGGCCCAGGACATGGTCACGCCCTGGTGTTTCTGCACCTTGCCCTGCCACCAGTCGACCAGATAGGCCTCGTCGGTCGCCTCGTTGTCCCGGAAGTAATCCCGCGTCGCCCTCGGGTTGAAGCGCCGGCCGAAATCCTTGAGACTCGGGTCGAGCTGCTCGATGCGGTAGGCCAGCTCGGTAAACACCTGGAAGTCGGTCTTCGACTCGCCGAGCGGCTCGATGACCTTGGGCCGGTGGATGTAGTAATGCCCCTTGTACCAGGGCAAGGCCACGTCATGCCGCTCGAAGTGGGTGGCGATCGGGAACAGCACATCGGCCCACAGGCCGGATGGCGTGATGGTCGAATCCATGCAGACGACCAGTTCCAGCTTCTTGATTGCGGCGATTTCCTTGTTGATGTTGGTCAGCTGGTTGAACCAGTCCGA
>JAEUOE010000066.1 GCA_016790885.1 Dechloromonas sp.
CCGGATATCGGCGATTTCTCCGACGTGCCGGTCATCGACCTGTTCGTCAAGGTCGGCGACAGCATCAAGGTCGACGACGCCATCGCCACCCTCGAATCCGACAAGGCCACCATGGACGTGCCGAGCACCGTTGCCGGCACCGTCAAGGAAGTCCTGGTCCAGCTCGGCTCCAAGGTCAGCGAAGGCGCGCTACTGATCAAGGTCGAAACCGGTGCTGGCGCTGCTGAAGCCGCCCCGGCTGCTGCCCCCGCTGCTGCACCGGCTCCGGCCGCTGCCGCGCCGGTCGCCGCGCCCGCCGCCGGTGGTGGTGTGGTCGAGGTCAAGGTGCCGGATATCGGCGATTTCTCCGACGTTCCGGTCATCGACCTGTTCGTCAAGGTCGGCGACAGCATCAAGGTCGACGACGCCATCGCCACCCTCGAATCCGACAAGGCCACGATGGATGTTCCCTCCACCGTTGCCGGTGTTGTCAAGGAAGTCCTGGTCCAGCTCGGCTCCAAGGTCAGCGAAGGTGCCCTGCTGATCAAGGTCGAAGCGGGCGGTGCCGCCGCTGAAGCCGCCCCGGCCCCGGCCCCGGCCGCTGCACCCGCACCGGCGCCGGTGGCCGCCGCCCCCGCCGCTGGCGGTGGCGTGGTTGACGTCACGGTACCGGATATCGGCGATTTCTCCGACGTGCCGGTCATCGACCTGTTCGTCAAGGTTGGTGACAGCATCAAGGTCGACGACGCCATCGCCACCCTCGAATCCGACAAGGCCACGATGGATGTTCCTTCCACCGTCGCCGGTGTCGTCAAGGAAGTGCTGGTCCAGCTCGGCTCCAAGGTCAGCGAAGGTTCGCTGCTGATCAAGGTCGAGACGGGTGCAGGTGCCGCTGCTGCCGCGCCTGCCGCTGCGCCGGCCCCGCAAGCCTCAGCCCCCGCCGCCGCACCGGCGCCGGTTGCCGCCGCGCCAGCCGCTGCCCCGGCTGCCGCCGCACTGGCCCCGGCCCTGCCGATCGGCTCCAAGGTGCACGCCTCGCCGTCGGTCCGCGCTTATGCCCGCGAATTGGGTGTCGATCTGTCCAAGGTGCCGGCCACCGGCCCGAAGAGCCGCATCGTCAAGGAAGATCTGACCAAGTACGTCAAGGGCGTGATGTCCGGCGCCATTTCCGGCCCGGTGGCCTCCGCCACGGGCGGTGTCACGGGTGGCGGCGTGCTCGATCTGCTGCCCTGGCCGAAGGTCGATTTCGCCAAGTTTGGTGAAGTCGAGATCAAGCCGCTGTCGCGCATCAAGAAGATTTCCGGCCAGAACCTGTCGCGCAACTGGGTGATGATCCCGGCAGTGACCTATCACGAAGATGCCGACATCACCGACCTCGAAGCCTTCCGCGTGCAACTGAACAAGGAAAACGAGAAGTCCGGCAACAAGCTGACCATGCTCGCCTTCCTGATCAAGGCCTGCGTCAAGGCGATGCAGCGTTACCCGGAATTCAATTCCTCGCTCGACGGCGACAACCTGGTGCTGAAGAAGTACTTCAACATCGGTTTCGCGGCCGATACGCCGAACGGCCTGGTCGTCCCGGTGATCAAGAACGCCGACAAGAAGGGCGTCTTCGAGATCGCCAAGGAATCGGGCGAACTGGCCAAGCAGGCCCGTGACGGCAAGCTGAAGCCGGCCGACATGTCCGGCGCCTGCTTCACGATCTCCAGCCTGGGCGGCATCGGCGGCACCTATTTCGCGCCGATCGTCAATGCGCCGGAAGTCGCCATCCTCGGCGTCAACAAGTCGGCCATGAAGCCGGTTTGGGACGGCAAGCAATTCGTGCCGCGCCTGACCCTGCCGATGTCGCTGACCGCCGACCACCGCGTCATCGACGGCGCGCTGGCCACCCGCTTCAACGTCTATGTCGCCGAACTGCTGGCCGACATGCGCCGCATGATCGTCTAAGGGAGAGTGACCATGAGCAATCTGGTTGAAGTGAAGGTTCCCGATATCGGCGATTTCTCCGACGTGCCGGTCATCGACCTGTTCGTCAAGGTCGGCGATGCGATCAAGGTGGACGACGCGATCTGCACGCTGGAATCGGACAAGGCGACGATGGACGTGCCGAGCCCGGTCGCTGGCACAGTCAAGGAAGTGCTGGTGCAACTCGGCTCCAAGGTCAGCGAAGGTGTGCTGCTGATCAAGGTGGAAGCTGGCGCAGCAGCTGCTGCGGTCAACCCGGAAAACACGCCAAAATCGGCACCAGCCCCGGCAGCCGCGCCGGTTGCTGCTCCGGCCGCAGCCAGCCATGGCGGCTCAGCCGACATGGAATGCGAAATGCTGGTGCTCGGTGCCGGTCCCGGCGGCTATTCCGCCGCCTTCCGCTCCGCCGACCTGGGCATGAAGACCATCATCGTCGAGCGCTACGCCACCCTGGGTGGTGTCTGCCTCAACGTCGGCTGCATCCCGTCCAAGGCCCTGCTGCATGTGGCCGAGATCATCGAGGAAGCGCAACACGCCAATGACCTCGGCGTCACCTTCGCCGCACCGCAAGTCGATATCGACAAGCTGCGCGCCCACAAGGAAAAGGTTGTCGGCAAGCTGACCGGCGGTCTGGCCGGCATGGCCAAGGGCCGCAAGGTCGAGATCGTGCGCGGCTACGGCCACTTCCTCGACCCGAACCATATCGAAGTCGAAGTGACCGACGGTACGGGTCAGGACAAGACCGGCGCCAAGAAGGTCATCAAGTTCCAGAAGTGCATCATCGCTGCCGGTTCGGCGGCCGTGCATCTGCCCTTCATCCCGCGCGACCCGCGCATCGTCGACTCCACCGGCGCGCTCGAACTGCGCTTCGTGCCGGAGAAAATGCTGGTCATCGGCGGCGGCATCATCGGCCTGGAAATGGCCACCGTCTATTCCACCCTCGGCGCCCGCGTCGATGTTGTGGAAATGGCCGATGGCCTGATGCAAGGTCCGGACCGTGATGCCGTCAAGGTCTGGGAAAAGCAGAACGCCAGCCGCTTCGACAAGATCATGCTGAAGACCAAGACGGTCGCCGTCGATGCCAAGGACGACGGCCTGTACGTGAAATTTGAAGGTGAAGGCGCGCCGACCGAAGCGGTCAAGTACGACATGATCCTGCAAGCCGCCGGCCGCGCGCCGAACGGCAAGAAGATCGCCGCCGACAAGGCGGGCGTCGTCATCACCGACCGCGGCTTCATTCCCGTCGATACCCAGATGCGCACCAACGTGCCGCACATCTTCGCCATCGGCGATGTGGTCGGCAACCCGATGCTGGCCCACAAGGCGGTGCATGAAGCGCACGTCGCCGCCGAAGTCGCTGCCGGCCACAAGGCTGCCTTCGACGCGCAGGTCATCCCGGGCGTCGCCTACACCCATCCGGAAGTGGCATGGGTCGGCTACACCGAGGAACAGGCCAAGAAGGAAGGCCGCAAGGTCGAGACGTCCAAGTTCCCGTGGGCCGCCTCCGGCCGCGCCATCGCCAACGGTGCCGACTACGGCTTCACCAAGCTGATCTTCGATGCCGAAACGCATCGCGTCATCGGCGGCGCCATCGTCGGCCCGTCGGCCGGCGACATGATCGGCGAAGTCTGCCTGGCCATCGAGATGGGCTGTGACGCGGTCGATATCGGCAAGACCATCCACCCGCACCCGACCCTGGGCGAAACCGTCGGCATGGCTGCCGAGGTTGCCCACGGCACTTGCACGGACGTTCCGCCACCGCGCAAGAAGTAAAAGTCCTCTGCGTTACGCTAAACTTTTAGCGTTCGGTTTGGGCGACGGCTAACCCCGTCGCCCATTTTTTATGCTAAAACCGCGCCACCATGATCCAAAGCACGCCCCTCCCCCGCCGCTCCGCCGACGAGCAAGCCCGCCTCGAAGCCTCCCTGCGTGATGTATTCGAGCACAAGCTGTGTTTCAACGAATTGCTCGGTTTCAAGGTCGAGTCACTCGACCCGCTCGAACCGAAGATCAGCTTTGCCATGCGCAAGGATTTGATCGGCCACTTCCTGCACGGTCGCCTGCACGGCGGCGTGATAGCCACGGTGCTCGATACGGTCGGCGGCCTGGCCGCGACGGTCGCCATCGCCGAAAAATTCAACAGCGAAACGACCGAACAGGTCGGCCACCGCTTCGGCCGCATTGGCACCATCGACCTGCGCACCGACTACCTGAGCCAGGGTATCGGGAAAAAATTTACGGCCACCGGTCGGGTAACCCGACTCGGCGGCCGTATCGCCTCGGTACAGATGACGCTGGAGAATGAAACCGGCCAACTCATCGCCACCGGCTGCGCCTCCTACGTCGTCAGCTGATCAGAGAATCGGCACCCCCTGGTGCTCGCCGCGCTCGTAGACCACGTTGGCGCGACCGACAATAAGCGGGTCCAGGTTGCCAATACGCTGCGTGTCCTTGTTGGCATAGGGCAGCTTGTGCAGGATGTAGCGCATGGCATTGAGCCGTGCGCGCTTCTTGCAGTTGGACTTGATCACCGTCCACGGCGCATCGGCGGTATCCGTGTGGAAGAACATCGCCTCCTTGGCCTTGGTGTAGTCGTCCCACTTGTCCAGCGAGGCCATGTCGATCGGTGACAGCTTCCATTGCTTAAGCGGATGCACCTTGCGCTCGCGGAAGCGGCGGCGCTGCTCTTCGCGGCTGACCGAGAACCAGAACTTGATGACATGCGTGCCGTTACGCACCAGCATGCGCTCGAACTCCGGCGCCTGACGGACGAACTCGGCATACTCGTGGTCGGTACAGAAACCCATCACCCGCTCGACACCGGCGCGGTTGTACCACGAGCGGTCGAACAGCACGATTTCGCCATTGGTCGGCAGGTGCTGAACATAGCGCTGGAAATACCACTGGCCACGTTCGATCTCGCTGGGCTTTTCCAGCGCGACGACGCGCGCGCCCCGTGGATTGAGGTGCTCCATGAAACGCTTGATGGTTCCCCCCTTGCCCGCCGCATCGCGTCCCTCGAACAGGATCACCACCTTCTGCCCGGTCTCCTTGACCCAGGCCTGCAACTTCAGCAACTCGACCTGCAGCCGGTATTTCTGCTGCTCGTAGTTGCGGCGCTGCATCAGGTTCTTGTAAGGGTAGCCCCCCTCGCGCCAGTCGGACATCAACTCGTCGTCGGGATTGGGCGCCGCCTGCCCGGCCGCCATGCGCTGCTGCTTGAGCAGGCTTTTGAGAAGCGCCACCGACTCGTCGACCGGCATGCCGGCGACCACATCCTGCATGGCCCCCATCTTGGATTCCTGCGCGGCATCGACCGAAGAATGCACGGTAAAGCCTTCAATGGCCGGAGGGGTCAGAACCGGTGGAACATCGCCGGCTGCGACGCTACGCCGCCGGCTGCGCGGCGCCTTGGTCACAACCGGATTGGCCAGGGGCTTCGGCGGGGTATTCGCTTTTTTTCTGGTAACCATGCTCTCTCCATCGTTCGATGCAAAAGAGCTATTTCACGCCTAAGCGGAAGGCTTGTCTAGTCGAGTAGTTCCACCGGGATCATGGCGCGCAGCACAGTCTGGCTATCGCCACGGCGAACACGGTTGGTCAACCACCACAAGGCCCCCTTCTTGATGCTCCAGTCGGCCTCCTGGCCAGCCAACAGCAAGGACGCCAGGCGACCAAGCGAAGGCTGATGCCCGACGATCAGCACCGCCCCCTTCGCATGCGGCCAGCCTGAAGCCGCAATCAACTCTGAAACGCAGGCTTCCGGACCAATCTTGCGCTGTGTCTCGAATGGCAACTGCAGGGCCTCCGCGGTCTGCTGCGTGCGTACGGCCGGGCTGACGATAACGCGCATATCCTTCGGCTGATGGCGGAGAATCCACGCCGCCATGTCCCGCGCCTGCTTCTCGCCACGCTCGGTCAAACGGCGCTTGAGATCGTCTTCACCATCCTCAGCCTCGGCATGGCGCCACAGCAGCAAGTCCATGATCATGTCTCTCGGGAAAGCCGGCATTATGCCCAACGAATGTTACCAATGCATTTCATCGCTGGCAGACAGATGAGCGCGATCAAAAAGTGCCGACACGATGCCCAAATTGAACAACCAAACCAAAAAGCAAAAAGCCCGGTCACGTGGACCGGGCTTTTTGCTTGAATCTTGGTGGTGGAACACGGAACCGAACCCGCGTCCGTAATCCGAACTAAATAGTAACGCCTTGGCCTTGAGGACGTGGATTCGATGATTTGGCCAAAATCGTCCTGCGCTGCCACTGGGCTTCTTGGGTAACGCGATCCGCAGCGACGACTGGGCCATTCCGCACATTGGCCTGAGCAGTCTCGGGGAAATCGTCGTCTGGGCGCGCCCAGACGAGTTTCCGCCAAGGAACATGCGCACGAGCAAGGGGCTGCGGGCGCTCGGTTACAACGTGAGGATCGGTGTTTGATCTGCGGCCGTGGGCGGCGCCCGCAAGGTCCCGATCAACCCACCGTCCCCTGCGCCGGACCGGCCCGCCCTGGCATACCGTCCTTGAAGATTTGAGTCACATCAATCGGCCAGCAGGTCGCTGGATGTTGACTCTTGACTTTCGGCATGTTAGGCGCAATATCTTGCAAAGTCTTGCAAGAATTTCCTCGAGCGAGGCCGCGTGACGACGGAACTTGTGGGGGTGGTATGACAGCGCGCCAGCAGGCGATCTTCACACTCGACGAGTTGGCTACCTACTTAAAGGTCGGCAAGCGGACGCTTTACCGGCTCGCCGCGCACGGGGAAATTCCGGCCTTCAAGGTCGGCGGGACGTGGCGGTTTCGTCAAAGTGAAATCGATCAATGGATCAATGATCAGATCCAAGCAGGCAGAAAGAAGGAGGTGATACGCACAGATGAGCAGCCGAAGTCAGCGAAACATCCCGTGTTGCCTGGGCGCGCTATCCATAGCCGCAGGCAAGCGGATTGAGTGAGTCTTCAATTGATTTCTGGAGGTATGACATGGACATTGATTTCAAGAAATTGGCTCCCTGGAACTGGTTCAAAAAGGAGCAGGAAGAACAACAGAGCACTGCCTCGCTGCCGGTGCAGCGCAATGACCTGCCTGTGGCGGGTGGGCCCGTCAGTCCCATCCTGCAATTGCATCGCGAGATCGACCGCCTGTTCGACGACGCGTTTCGAGGCTTCGGTTTCCCGACGCTGGCCATGCCACGCTGGCCGTCGGACTGGCCGGGCATGCTGAAGCCGGCGCTGGACATCCAGGAGACCGACAAGCAGTACAAGATCGCCCTG
>JAEUOE010000084.1 GCA_016790885.1 Dechloromonas sp.
ACCGAAGCCGTCGTCGATCAGGAAGGACGCGTTGGTGTACGCCTTCACGTAATCGTGATGGATCTTGTCGTTCGACAGCAGGTAATTGATGACGCCGCCCAGGAAGGCGATGTCGGAGCCCGGACGGATCGGCGCATAGTAATCGGCCACCGAAGCCGTACGGTTGAAGCGCGGGTCGACGACCACGAGCTTGGCCTTGCGGTTCTTCTTGGCTTCGATTGCCCACTTGAAGCCGCAGGGGTGCGCTTCAGCGGGGTTGCCGCCCATCACGAAAATCAGATCAGCGTTCTTGATGTCCACCCAGTGGTTGGTCATCGAACCACGCCCAAAACTCGGAGCCAGACTGGCCACCGTGGGAGCGTGTCAAATGCGCGCCTGGGTATCGATCGAGGTCATGCCCATCGCGCGAATCGTCTTCACGGTCAGGTAGCCGGCCTCGTTGGGTGCTGCCGATGATGCGAGGAATGCGGTGCTGGTCCAGCGGTTGACGGTCACGCCATCCTTGTTCTGGGCCACGAAATTGGCATCGCGGTCGGCCTTCATGTGCTTGGCGATGCGCTCGAAGGCTTCCATCCAGGAAATCTTCTTCCATTCGTTGCTGCCCGCCTCGCGCACTTCCGGCCATTTCAGGCGGTTGGCGCTCTGCACCATGTCGCGCAGACCGGCCCCCTTCGGGCACAGCGTGCCGAGGTTGACCGGATTGTCCGGATCGCCCTCGATGTGGATGATCTCTCCCGGGGTGTTTTTGGATTTATCCCCGGTCGAATAGATGAGTACCCCGCAGGACACCGAGCAGTACGGACAGATATTCCGTGTCTCGGTGGCGCGGGACAGCTTGAAGGCACGTACTTCCGCCTGGGCTGCGGTCGGCGAGAAGCCCATCAATGCGATGGACGAGCCGCTGAGCCCGGCGGAGCAGACCTTGAAGAACTGCCGCCTGTTGATATTCATTGCTTTATTTCCTCCTTATGCGACTCCGTGTCGCAGTGGAGATCAGCAGCAAGGAGCAGGCCAGTTTGCGTAAGTCGTTGAACGATGGGGAATCGCTTGCGGACTGGCGCGGCAGGGGTGAGACATTTTGTCCATTCGTGTTCGCGTCGGGACAAATTGTCCCGCCCTGTGGAGGCCTGAAAAGGCCCTGCCGGAGCCGATTCGCGGCGCTGCCCCGGCTCCTTGTCAGCGCCCGCGGGTTTTGCGCCCGTTGCCGGCCGAGGAGCGGGCGCCCGGGGCGCTATGGCCGCTGCCGTGCGGGCCGCGGCGCCCGCCGGGCTTGGCCGGGGCATCGTCGAAACCTTCCCAGTTGCCCGGTACGCCGCGACTACCCCGGCCACCCGCTACCTTGGGCTTTTTCGGCTTGGACGGTGCGGCTTGCGGGCCGGTGGGCGGCACGCGGTGGGTCGGCTCGAAGCCGGGCTCCTCGTCGCGGCTCAGGCTGGTCTTGAGCAGCGTTTCGATGGCACCAAGCAAAGGGGCTTCATCGGCACAGACCAGCGAGATGGCCTCGCCGGAAGCGCCGGCCCGGCCGGTGCGGCCGATGCGGTGGATGTAATCCTCGGCGACCAGCGGCAGGTCGTAATTGACCACCTGCGGCAGATCGTCGATATCCAGGCCGCGCGCCGCCACGTCGGTGGCAACGAGAATCTCGATCTCGCCGGCCTTGAAGGCTTCCAGCGCCTTCAGGCGGGAGGCTTGCGGGCGGTCGCCGTGGATGGTGTCGACAGCAATGCGCTTGGCCTGCAGGCGGCCGACCAGTTCGTCGCAACCCTTCTTGGTCTTCACGAAGACCAGCACCTGGCCCCAGCTGCGATCCTTGCGCATGAACAGGAAAAGGTCGGTTTTGCGCTTCTTGTCGCAGGGCACGACCCATTGGGTGACCGTCTTGGCGGCCGTGTTGCGCGGGCTGACCTCGATGGACAGCGGATCGCACAGGCGGGCCTTGGCCATGCTGCGGATTTCGTCGGAGAAGGTGGCCGAGAAAAGCAGGGTCTGCCGTTTTTTCGGCAAGGCCTGGAACAGGATGTCGAGATCGTCGGCAAAGCCGAGATCGAGCATGCGGTCGGCTTCGTCGAGCACCAGGGTCTGCACCTGGCGCAGCTTGACGGCATTCTTGGTGAACAGGTCGATCAGCCGGCCCGGGGTAGCCACCAGCACGTCGACTCCGCGGCGCAGGCGCATCATCTGCGGGTTGATGCTGACGCCGCCATAGGCCGCATAGCTGCTCACCGCCAGATGCTCGCCGTACTGGCGGAAGCTGGTCATCACCTGTTCGGCCAGTTCGCGCGTCGGCACCAGCACCAGGGCGCGGATGCTGTTGCTGGCCACGGCTTCGTCGCTTTCGCTCAGGCGTTGCAGCAGGGGCAGGGCGAAGCCGGCGGTCTTGCCGGTGCCGGTCTGCGCCGCTGCCATCAGGTCGCGGCCGGCGAGAACGGCCGGGATGGCCTGGGCCTGAACCGGCGTCGGTTCCTGATAGCCAAGCGCGTCGAGAGCCTGGAGGAGCGGTGCGGCGAGGCCGAGCTGAGAGAAGGTCATGGCGGGAAGGGGCGTTCGAAAGCGCGGATTGTAAACTGCTGGCGTTGGCTCAGTGGCAGCGGAAAGATGAAGGGCTTTCACCGCCAGGGCGCGAAGGCGCAAAGGTTTCGCCGAGAAAAATGCAAGAAAACCCGGTATTTACCTTGGCGTTTTCTTCGCGCCTTGGCGTCTTGGCGGCGCGGTTTTTCATGTGCTCAGTGCTCAAAACGGTAGTCGCCTGCGTTCAGGGCGCGCCAGGCGCCGCTGCCGTCGAGTTCGAGAATCTGGGTGTGGAACTTGAGGATGGTCGAACGGTGGCCGACACTGATCACGGTGGTATGCGATTCAAGCAGCTGCTGGTAGAGGCTGGTTTCGTTCGGGATGTCGAGGGCGCTGGTTGCCTCGTCGAGAATGGCGAAGCGCGGTTTGGTGAGCAGCAGGCGGGCGAAGGCCAGGCGTTGCTGTTCGCCGACCGAGAGCAGCTTGGGCCAGTCGAGCTCGACATCGAGGCCGCCGACGCGGTGGGCGAGGTTGGGCAGGTTGACCCGCTCCAGGGCGGCGAGCAGGTCGTCGTCCGACACCGGCAAGGCCTTGTTCGGGTACAGCAACTGACTGCGCAGGCTGCCGAGCAGCATGTAGGGTTGCTGTGGCAGGAACAGCACGTCTTCCGGTGCCGGGCGCCGGATGGTGCCGCTGCCGGCGTACCACAGCCCGGCAATGGCGCGCAGCAGCGAGCTTTTGCCGCTGCCGCTCTCGCCGACGATGAGCAGGCTTTCGCCGGGTTTGACCGATAGCGACAGCTTGTGCAGCAGGGTGCGTTCGCTGTCCGGGGTGAGCAGGGTCAGATCCTCGATTTCCAGGTGCGGCGCATCGACCGAGCGGATGGTGTCTTCGGAACGGCGTTCCTCCCCGGCGTCGGCCGGCAGGCACTTGGCGAGTACGTCGAGGCGGTCGATGCCGGCGGCGAAACGGCTGAGTCCCTCGAAATTCTCGATGATCATCGAAATGGCGCCAAGGACGGCGGCAAAAGCGCCGGCAGCCTGCACGGCGCGGCCGACCTCCATTTCGCCGGACAGCACCTGGTCGGCGATGAGGGCGCTGGGAATGACCAGGGTGAGCAGGAAATAGCCCTGCTGGAACAGGTTGAGCCAGAACTGGCTGCGTACCAGGCGCTTGAAATTGTTGAAGGCTGCGGCAAAGCGGCGCTTGACCTGGCCGAGTTCCAGTTCCTCGCCGCGATAGAAGGCGATGGACTCGGCGTTTTCACGTACCCGGACCAGGCTGAAGCGAAAATCCGCCTCGCGTCGCAACTGGTTGAAGTTGAGGCTCATCAGCCGCTGGCCGAAGACGAAAACGACGATGCAGGTGCCGGCCGTGGCGTAGAAAACGAGGAAATAGACCAGTTCGTGCGAAATCGACCACAGCACGGTGCTGAAGGCGACCAGCTGCAGGCTGGAACTGACGATGATGAGCAGGAAGTAGAGCGAACGCTGGGTGAAGGTGGAGATGTCCTCGGCCATCCGCTGGTCGGGGTTGTCGATGGCGAGGTTGGCGTTCAGTTCGTAGAAATGGCGGTTGGCGAAATAGCTGTCGAGGAAACGGTTGGTCAGCCAGCGCCGCCAGTAGATGCCCAGCGTGTCGCGAACGAAAAAATAGAAGGCGTAGATCGGTATGGCCGCTGCCAGCAGGCCGAGGCAGAGCTTGATCGAATTCCAGAAACGGTCTTCGTCCTGCGCGGCCAGCGCCGAGGTGAATTCGCCGGTCTGCTCGTTGAACAGCACGGCGAAGTGCGTCTGGCCGAGGAGCAGGATGACGAGCAGGGCGATCAGCCCCCACGCTCGCCATTTTTCCTCATGCCGCCAGTAGGGCGTGGCCATGGCCCAGAAGCGCTTCCACAGTTGAAGATTGGGTGGAGTCATGGTGGCCGGAGGGGCCCGCTGTGTCAGAAGGTGATGACCTTGTCGGCGAGGATCGTCGCCTCAGCCAGTTCGACCAGGGTGCCGATGGCCGTGCCGGGAATCAGCGGCAGTTCGGCCAGGCCGCGCGCCAGCGCACAGGTGCGGCACAGGCGGATATCGACGCCCTGGGCGACCAGTTGCTCGACCATGCCCTGCAGGCCATTGCCGGCCCCCTCGATCTGGTTCGGCAGGCCGAGGATGGTGGCGTCGGACATCAGGAAAACGCTCACCGCCGGTTTGTCGTCGCGCCCGGCCAGGGCTGTAGCCAGGCGCAGGCCGGACAGGCAGCGCTCGCTGCCGTAGGGGGGGGCGTGGATGATGATCAGGATTTTTTGCATGGGTATGGGGGCAATCGTTGGCCGGGGAAAGTCGTCAATCTACAGGAGAGCGCCGCTCGGCGCCCGGGAGCCTCATTGCCGCACAGGGCAAAGCTCAGGAGAACTTGTTCTGGTGCGCCTCGACGGCCTTCAGGCGGGCGGCGGCCAGGCGTTGTGCAACCGTGTCGGGCAGGGCTTCGCCATCATCCTCGACCTGGCTCAGGGCCAGCGTTTCCAGTGCCTTCAGGCGGGCCATCAGCAAGCGGACGCGGGCGGTGTCGGACAGTACGACGATGCCGTGATCGTCCTCGTCGTCCACCACCAGGCGTGGGCGGTTGTAGAACTGGTGGAGGACCAGTTCGTCGTAGCCGGCCGGGCCTTCCTCGTCGCTCATGATGTGCGGGTAGGAATGGCCGTTGCGCTTGTTCAGCGCAACCAGCAGGGCCATTTGATGGCGTTCGGTGCGCGTCAGCAGGGTCTGCGGGAAGGATTTCTTCTTGGCCAGCTTGGCCTTCTTGGCAGCGCGCAGCTTGGCAGCCGGATTGACCGGGGTGAGCAGCTCCGTGACCTGGGCCGGCATCGGGATGGGGGTGACCGTAACGTTGGCGTTCGCAGTCGACGCATCCACGAACGAAACCGCATCATCGGCGACCGGTTCGGCGGCATGAACATTCAACGAGAACAGCGCAGCGGACGCTACGAACAACAACCAACGCACGGCAATCCCTTCCTTGTTTTTCAGGCGCTATTTTATCAATAGCAGACGAAAGTTGTTTTAGCGAGGATTGACGTAGCGGATTTCGACCCGCCGCATCAGGCGCATGCATTCTTCCGACTGGCAGGACTGGCTGTTCTGCTCCATGCCGGCGACGGCCCGCCGCATTTGCTTGCGTGCGACGCCGAGTTCCTGCAGGCGCGCCATGACCACGGTGACGCGCTTGTCGGCCAGGGCCAGGCTGTAGGCGCGGCTGCCGACGCTGTCGCTGAACCCGGCCAGGATGACCTGCTGCCTGGGGTTCGCCTTGAGCCTTTCGGCGTGCTGGCGGAGCAGGGTGGTCGCCGCTTCGTCGAGGCTGGCCGAATTGCGTGCAAATAAAACGCTGTAATCGGTATCCACCGCAGCGATGACCTGTTTTTCGGTGCGCTCCGCCTGGGCGGCCGGCTGGACTGTTGTGACCGGCTCCCGGGCCGGACTCGGCGCGGCAGACTGCTGCTGGGCCGCGCAGCCGAGCAGGCCGGCCATGCTGAGTCCGACGATCAGTTTTTTCATGCGGCTCTCCTGACTAGCAACACGCCGCACTCCAGATGGTGGGTGTAGGGGAACTGGTCGAAAACGGCCGCCGAGGCGATGCGGTGCGTATCGTGCAGGGCCGCCACGTTGTTTCTCAGGGTTTCCTGGTTGCAGGAGATGTACAGGATGCGGTCGAAATCGCGGGCGAGCTCCACCGTGGCATCGTCCAGGCCGGCGCGCGGCGGGTCGACGAACAGCGTGCCGTGGCGGAAGGCGTCGAGGTCGATGTCCTTCAGGCGCTGGAACTGCTCGCGGCCGGCCAGGGCGGCACTGAATTCCTCGGCCGACATGCGGGCGAGCTGAATGTTGTCGATGCCGTTGGCCGCCATGTTGTACTGCGCGGCGTGCACCGACGTCTTGCTGACTTCGGTCGCCAGCACCCGGTCGAAGAGCGGGGCCAGGGCCATGGTGAAATTGCCGTTGCCGCAATACAGTTCGACCAGATTGCCGCCCAGGCCGGTGGCCTGCTGGCACGCCCAGCCCAGCATCTGGCGGTTGATGCCGGCGTTGGGCTGGGTGAAGCTGCCCTCGACCTGCTGGTATTTCAGTTGGCGGCCGTTCAGTTCGAATGCTTCGAGCACCCAGTCGCGCTCCAGCACGACCTTCTGGCCCCGGCTGCGGCCGATCAATTTCACATTCAGTTCAGCAGCCAGTTCGCGGGCGGCCGCTTCCCAAGCCTCGTCCAGCTTGCGGTGGTAGATCAGGGTAATCAGCAACTCGCCGCTCAGGGTGGCGAGAAAATCGACCTGGAACAGCCGGCTGCGCAGGGCGTCGTTGGGTATCAGGCGTTCCCGCAGGCGCGGCATGATGGCGCAGATCGATTCAGCTGCTGGCGGAAAAGTGTCGAACAGAATCTTCTGCTTGGGGTTTTCCGGGTCCGACATCGTGTAATCGAGCTGGTCGCCATCGTGCCAGATGCCGAATTCGGCACGCATCCGGTAATGCAGGGGTTCCGACGCGTGAACGGCCACGTTCGTGACGCCGAACCCGGCGAAATTCTGTTCAAAGTGGGCAGCCTTGGCGGCAAGCTGGGCTGGATAGTCGGCGGGGTCGTAAGTCGGCAGCGGCATGTATCGGCAGTTTGAATGCGTTTTGCAGCCCGTTTGTCGTGCGATGGCCGCGTGAAGAGGGCGAAATATACGCCGGTCCGGCGGGCATGGGGAGGATTGATTTT